>NZ_JBNHHB010000030.1:0-58238 GCF_059091905.1 Arthrobacter sp. Dra40 | reverse complement strand
AGTGGGCAGATTAGCTGGCCGCCACCGGGCAGTTTAACTGGCCACCGGCGGGCACTTATCCTGGCCGCCAGCGGGCAGAAATTCATGGCCCTTGACAGAAGATGTCGTCAAACCGTTCCGTGTCCACGTCAGGAACACGATCGCATGCGGATCTGGACGGTGTCGCTGAAACCACTGGCGGAAAATCACACGCATATGTCCGGCGGTGAAAATCGAGCGCCGTTGGCGAGGAGATTTACGAGCATTTTGGAGGAGTCCCGGATCAACAAGCGCGGTTGGGATCTCTGAGGCGAGGTCAAGGTTGACATAAGAGGGGTCAGGATCGAGATCGTTCACGGCAGGGAGGACGACGTCTTCCCTCTCGACGGGCGAAATGGCGACGGCAAGGGCGCCGTCCTCGAGGCGGCTGCCGTCGAACAGGCCGTCGTCACCAGCGACTACACAGTGCCGAGGCTTTCCTCTGCTGTGGCGAGCAACTCCGTCCAGTCGGCATCGGACCACGTCCCATCCGCGTCGCAAAGAGATTCACACTTAGCGTGCGCCCCACATAGTTCTGCTGAGCAAAAGTTCCTCTCGCGGAATTGCAGGAAACATTCGCCGGCTGCAATCCCCGCGGTGCAGCAGTCGCTGAAGCACCTGTGGCACGGTATCCGCTGGCCGATGTTCGTCGTGAACCGATCGAACAGTGGGTGGACGGCCGCATGCTCCTCATCGGTGACGCGGCCCATCCCATGCTGCAAAACCTCGCACAGGGCGCTTGCCAGGCGTTCGAAGACGCCGCCGCCCTGCAGGAACTAACCAGGGGCACGGTGTTCAGGGGCGGCCAGGTGGACGCGAGCGCCTGGGGCGGCCGTCTTTGCGGTGCTCCGCCCGTAACACTTGCTGCACCGGCTCTATGGGTCCTGAACTCGCAACCCGGAAGTGAGGTTCAGCCGACGTCGCCGATCAGGGCGAGCAGGGCGCGACGCAGGCCATTCCGTTCCGCCGTCGTCAGCTGGCGTGTCAGCGTCGCGTCCACCTGTTCGACTCGCGGGGCCAGCTCGGCGAGGCAGTTGTGTCCGCTCCCCGTCAACCGCAGGGTGTTGCTGCGGTGATTTACGTCGTCGCGGGAGCACTCGATCAGTCCGCGGCGTTCGACCGCGCCACAACATCGGCGATTGTCGACCGGTCGAGGACAAGGTCCCGGCCGAGTTGCGCCTGGCTCAATCCGGGCGAGGCGACTATCAGGTTGAGCGCGCCGAACTGCACACTCGTCACTTCGGTCGAGACGAGGCCGTTCCACAGAGCCAGGTGAGCCTGTTGCGCCCGGCGCAGCAGGGAATCCGAGACGTTCGCCAACTGCTGGTATCGGCACGTCCGCGGCACCCGAGGACACGCCGACAACGGGCGAAGCCATCGTCAGAGCCAGCGCGGTGCGGGGGGAACCTCGCCGGAAGAGGCTGTGATACCAGCGATGCTCCGCCCCGTCGCCCACGCGGCGAGGTCCGCTGCCTTGCCACAGAGCATCAAGTCCGGGCATCACCGGAAGACACCGACGAAGCACGATCCGACGGTTGCAGCACAAAGGAAGGGAGCGATTCGGCATCTCGCCGCTTGTCCCACGCACCGAGCACGCCGACCAGCAAGCAATCGACCAGCGCTGGGGGGAAGTCAGCGAAACTGCCACCGTTGTTGAGATCGACGGCATGGATCCAGGTCTCGCGAGTCCGCATCCAGATTGTCTCGGACACGGGAACCTGCCGGCCCTGGGCCGTGCGCACCTCGCTTGTCCAGGCGCTAGGCTCCATGTCGCGCCATTCGACGTTCAGATGGATGGCGGCATGGTCGGAGAGGTTGCGCAGCGCTTGCGGCGGCAGGGTAGCCGAGAATTCGATGTCGTCATTGCGCTGGGTAGGTGACTCGTACATCGGGGTCACCACACCGGTGGCGGCCCATGTCGTCAGGTTGGTGAGCGCCCGTGCGTTGAGGCCAACATGGGCGATCACATGTCGCCGGTTCCAGCCGGGGAGCGCTGAATCCTCATCGAACTCGGCGTCAGCGAGTTCGTGGAGTTGGCGGGAGAAGTAGGATTGCCCCCCGACGGGCGAGGAGAAGCTGCTCCCGGAGGACCGGGTCCTGCGTCTTGTCGTCGCGGGCGGCCATGGCTACTGTTCGGTCACGACAGCGTTGCGCTGAACGCCCAGGCCTTCGATACTCGTCGACAGCATGTTGCCCGCTGCGAGGTATCGCGCGGGCCTACGCACGTGGCCCACTCCACCGGGCGTCCCGCTGGCGATGACGTCGCCCGCGTTGAGGGTGACGATGTTCGAGATGTACGAGACGAGCGTCGCGGGGTCGAACACAAGGTCATCCGTGGGTGTCGTCTGCACCACCTCGCCGTCCACCTCGGTGCGCAGTTCGCCGCCGAGGGTGAACTCGTCGGCCGTCACCATATAGGGGCCGAACGGCGTTGTGTTCTCAAAGGTCTTGCCCTGGAACCACTCCGGGCTGCGGTACTGGTAGTCGCGCATGGTCACGTCGTTGAGAACGGCGTAGCCGGCGATGGCGGATGCCGCGGCATCACCCTCGACGCGGCGGGCGGGAGCGCCGAGAATGATGGCGAGTTCGCCTTCCCAGTCGACATGCTCCGCGGCATTCGCGGGGAGAGAGATGTCGTCGTTGGCGCCGATCAGTGCTTCCGGGTACTTGGCGAACAGGGTCGGGAACTCGGGGAGTTCGCGTCCCATCTCTCGGATGTGGCTGGCGTAGTTGAGCCCGACGAAGACCACCTTTGACGGGTTGGGGACGACGGGCGCCCAGTCCTTCACGTCAATGGAGTCGAGAGGGTGGTTCGCGCCGGACGCTGTTTCGGCGATCGCGCGCCAGTCGCTGTTCGCTAGAAGTGCGCCGACGTCGGTGAATCCGTCGATCTCCACGGCAGTGGACTGATCCAAGCGAACGGCGACCGTTGCTCCGTTCTTGCGCAGAGTGGCGAGTTTCATCGGATCTCCTTGTCACGCCCGGGCACGTAGGTGCGGGCGAAGTTGAGCCGGTCCATGATTGGGCCGTCATTGAAGCGGAAGAGGTCAAATTGGTCGTTGTCGGCGTGCAGCGACCAGGGAACCCAGCTGGGCACGACGAGGAGGTCGCCCTTTTCGAGTTTGTGTTCGGTGGTGTCGAGCACAACGGTCCCGGTGCCCTCGAAGACCTGCCAGACCGAGGATCCCACTTCGTGGCGGGGCAACGTCGACGCATTCGCGCGCAGGCGGTGGAACTCGCAGCGGATCGTCGACATCACGTCGCCACCGGTGGTGGGGTTCGTGTACCGGAGGGCGGCGTGCCCGGGCGCGACGGTCGCTGCGAAACCCTCGTCCTCGAGTTTCAGCTGCTCGCGCAGTGCCGCATCCGTGTGCTCCCAACGGTACGCGGACAGGGGAGACGAACGCTTCTCATCGAGCACCGAGAGTGGGCGGAGCCCCGGGTGCGCCCACATTCGCTCGGCACGGGAAACCGCGGGGGATGCCTCGTCGGTTACGCGCTCGGATACGAACTCGAAGAAGCCGACATCGGTGTAGCTGCTGAAGGGGATATCGAGGCCATCGATCCATGCCATCGGGTTGGCGGTGTCGTTGTGGTGACCATGGAAGTTCCAGCCAGGGGTGAGCAGAAGGTCGCCGCGCCGCATGGCGACGGGATCCCCGTTCACGACGGTCCACACGCCTTCGCCCTCTACGACGAATCGGAATGCATTCTGCGAATGACGGTGCTCTGGTGCGGTTTCGTGACCGCCAAGGTACTGGACAGCGTCGGCGTGGCGTAGCCGGTGCCAGGCAGGCCAGGGTTGACGAGTCCAACGGCCCGGCGTTCGCCGCCGCGGCCCACCGGGACGAGCCGGCCGGATCGTTCAGCCAGATCGAACAGCGTTCTCCAGCGCCAGACGAATGGGATGGCCTGGGGCGACGGGGTCATCGGCATGAGGTCGTCGCGTTGGGTCCACAACGGAGCCATGTCGTTCGCTTCAAAGTCGCGGTAGAGCTGTTGAAGCTCAGGTATGTCGGCGCTGCCGTCCATCTGCTCCATTGCCGTCCCTTCCTCGTTGGATTAGTACTCAGTGCGCCAACGACATGCGCGCGAGACCCCGACGGACCGGTTGATTCTGCTCGCCAGAATCTTTGCGGGGCAAGTGTGGCAACGGCATAAGTGGCCCTTAGTAATTAAGCATGGTTGGTAGGTTTCTGCCGGTAGGGGCGGTGGCCGCCGGCGGAGAGCAGCATCCGTAGCCGGTAGTTGGTGCAGTTCCGGAATCCGCGGGCGGTCCGCCTGGTGGTCTCGATGACGCCGTTGACGGCTGCGGTAGGGCCGTTGAAAGTACCGTGAGTGTCGAAGTAGGCCAGAATCGCGCTCTTCCAGCTGCGCAATGTCCGGCCGAGACGTCCGATCTCAGGGGTGGGACAGGACGGAAACGACGCCAAAACCCTGGTGACCAATTCCCGAGCGTAGGCTGGCGGTGCGTGGTAGATCGATCTGACCTGCTGGTAGCACTGCCAGGCCAGGCTGACTTCGTGCCGGGGATCGCCCGCGGCGAGCTTGGCGTTCAGGCGTGCGATCTGCTTCTCGCTCAGGTGCTCGGCCCCGATCTGCAGGGTGCGCCGGATACCGTAGAGCGGATCACCTTTCCGTCCGCGGTGGCCCAGCGTGTCCTGCTGCACGCGGCGGCGGACCTCGTCAACGGCGGCGCCGGCAAGCTTCACGACGTGGAACGCATCCAGCACGGTGATGGCCTCTGGCAGTTCTTCACGGATCGCGTTGGCGTAGCCGCGGAACGGATCCAGCGCTGCGGTCTTGATCCCGGCTGTGAATGCCGTGCCCCGGTCCTTGAGCCAGTCTGCGTAGGCCTTGCCGGAGCGGCGCCCTCGACTAGGCAGCCGGGCATGCACGGTCCCGTGTGCATCACGCGTGTGATCGACGATCCCGGTCACCTTCCCGGTGCCGGGCAGACCGGTGTGGCACCAGACTGGGCGTCGACGCCGAGCCCGTCGATCCCTTTGAGCCGGCCGGGCGTGCTGAGGCGGCGTTGGGCCCGGAGCCGGATTGCATCCCAGGCGGTGTGCCAGGAGACCCCGAGCTGATGGGCAAGCGCCGAAACCGAGGTGTCGAAATTCCGCAGCGCATCGGTCGCCCAGGCCACGGCCCGGGCGGTCAGCTTCGCCCGCGGCGGCGCTATCGGATGTTCCTCGGTGAACGTGGTGGTCTTGCAGTCGGGGTCGGGGCAGCGCCAGATCCGCTTGGCCCAGACCAACCGGACAGGCCTGCAGAAGCACGGAGTGTCGTGCAGGCGTACGCGTCGGCGTCCGTGGCCGGTCGCGACGACGCCGCAGTCCGGGCAGCCGGCAAGCTGCCGGCCGAATTCGATTTGAAGGGCCAATCCGTCATTGTTAGCAGCGACGGAAACAACGTGCAGGCCGTCGATGCCGAGCATCCCGTCGGCACGCTCGCACCAGCGTCCGCCCGCGCAGGAAGTAGCTTTGAACATTGTCGGGTCTCTTTGTGGATTTGGTTGCTTGGTCGCTACCAATTCAAAGAGACCCCGTCTTGTTTTCAGGCCAACGCCACGCCAGCGCGCGGCTTCAGGCACCACGGAGATTCAAACAGCCCAACCACGCTCATCTGCGAAGGGCCGGATTGTGGGCATGCTCGTCGAATGCGCCTTCGGCGGAACTGGCGAAGCGAGTTTCGGTCCAGTCAAAGCAAAAATCGTTCCGAATTCAGTTTGTACTCACGCATTTTTCGGTAGAGCGTCGACCTGGACACGCCAAGAAGTTGGGCAGCGGCCATCTTGTTACCCTGACACTGCATCAAGGCGTTGACGATCCCGTCCACTTCAAGTTGTTCCATCATCGATAGACCGCGCCGACCCGCATAACTTGCGATTTCGGCAGGAAGCATGTCCACTGTGACCTTGGTGGAGCGGGCGGATGCAAACAATCCGCGGAGCACACTCTCCAGTTGGCGTATGTTCCCGGGCCATGGTGCCCGAGTGAGTGCGTCAAACGCGCCCTGGGTGATGACGAATGTCTGCTGCGGGGAGTAGCGCAGGTTGATCTGTTTTATCAGTGCACCAATGTCCTGCCGCCGGTCTCGCAGGTTGGGCAGTTCCACCTTGCTAACGGCAAGTCGGTCGAGCAGCCGGCGGTGGGCATCTGACTCCGGCCAGAACTCTTGGCCGCATGCGGTTGCGTAGACCCGACCGCCCGCGGGTAGAACGTCAAGTTCTGCTGCGAAGCGTCCCGCCATGGGGGCGTCAAGGGCGTCGAGGTGTTGAAGGACCACCGGAGCGCCGCTTTGGAGCAGGTGGACTACCGGCTGCAGCCAGCTCTCGCCATCCTGGCCGGACTGGCTGCAGTCCACGGTGCTCAACTGCGGGACGTCGGGATCTGTTTCGGCTCCCGCACCGAGAACCGCCCTGAGAACAGTTGTTTTGCCTGTGCCGGGTCCTCCGAAGATGGTGACTGGAACACCGCGGTCGCAAGCACTTTGTACCAGCCGCCTGACTTCGGTCCAAGCTGAACTGGTTCCGGGCAATGCCGCTGCCAGCCGTTTTTCCCGGAGTTGCTGCGCGGGTCGATAATCGCGCGGCAGCCGTGCGGTGTTCTCATTGCGCGCCTCGATCTCAAGCACGGCGCCTACAATCTCGCTCTTGATTTCGACACCGCGGCAGTGAATGGTCAGGACCGCCGATTCCGTCTGGAGGTTGATCAACCGTTCCGGGTGCGCATGTGTCAGCGTATCCGAAACGATGGACCAGAGCGTCGCTTGATCAATGCCGCGCAGTCGCTCGTTGGCTTTGACATTCGCCATAAAGATATCGCTGCCCACTACCGCAACGGCTAGTCCGGTGCGGCATGCTTCAAGATAGGAGTTGAGTAACGCGTGCTCGCGGTGCGTCGAAAGTGAAAGTAGGTTTCTGCCGATATCGCGGCCCGTGTTGGAAAGCAGGGGTGCGAGCAGCGGGCTGAACTCCTCGGAGTATGCGGTTAACGTTACTACCCCGTTCAGGCGGTTGGTGCCAGGAATCTGGACCGGGGCACCGACGCATGTGAATGGGCTGAGGAACTCTGAAAAATGCTCGGACCCTATGACCATACGCGGCTTTCGATCCTCAACCACCGTTCCTATTCCGTTAGTACCCACCTCGGTCTCTGCGCCGCTAAAGCCTGGAGCCGATCCTATAGCATCCATCCGAGCTTCGAATCTCTTCTCCCTCGCCCAACGTTTGAGAATACGTGAATGCCGGTCTGCTACGAGCAAACTCACGTTCAGGCCTGAAAGGTCTTCAGCAAGCCGGGTGAGGATCGGATCAGCTGCACGCAGCAGCAGGGAATCATTAATTGTGGGCGTTTCGAACGGCAACGATGACGAAGTCCGATGGGCGCCACTTAGCCGGGAACGTTGCCATGATTGCAAGATTTCCGGCCGCACGATCGACGCGTGCGATGGATCAATATTTCCGTCACCGATAAAAATATTCCGCACTTCGTTGAGTTCATGAACTGACATGTCAATATATCTCCGCTCCAAATGCGCCCTTGCAAGTCGGCGAGTCTTCATGACTACATATGCGAAGAGACGACAACGACGTCGTCCTCCCCCAAAACCAGAGTGTACCTTACCGAATGGTCAACAAAAAGGCCTTGTTTTGACCTTTAGATAACCTCCACATCGTGCAGTCGCCGGCCACAGAAAGAGAGCTCCTGGACAGCGGTAGGCTGCCTCCTAAAACGAAATTACTTACGACTCGTTTTGCAACGCCCACTGATTGGAAAAATGCTTGAGTCGTTGATCGTATCGGTTGATACGGTAGCAGTTTAGATTTTATGGAATCCTCCGTACACGGCGACCCCCTGGCCGGGCGTCTGTGATTGAGCAATGGATGGGGGCCCCTTACATCCCACCTCGTGCGTCGCAGCAGACCCCGTCGGCCTGCGCGAGGCCGCCCCCGCCGCCTCGCTTATCCGAGCACCCACTCGAGTTAGCTGACGCCATTCAGCCGCCGAACGGCTGGAATACCCCGGAGCCTGCCCACCAGTAAACAATTCGTGGAATCGGGGGATGGCCGGCTGGCAAGGGTGCCAACTGATTGCAGCCCGGTGCCCGGCCTCGGATTGGTCTTCTTCGAGGTCGGCTCGAGGAAAAAGCGAGTTAAATGCTCACTTGGAAGGTGGCTCCGTCCGTGGCACCAGATCGCTGTAGGCAATAACCAATCTTCACGGGTCAGAGCCACCTCCCCTGTCTCAAACATGCAACAGCCGGTCAGTCTCGGCAAGGCACGAGTGAGGCAATCAACAGCTAAGCCATGCCGCGCGTATCATACGCTCTGAACAACCCGGCTTACTCTAAAGTTCTCCCCGTAGCCCGTGGTTTCTTCATACTCCATCTTGTCCATGTAGGCAGCCATGCCGCCCATAAAGAACATATTGGTGACCGGTTTACCCGGGACGTTGGCACCGTTGATCCAGGAATTCACTTTGGGAAACAGCGTCTGGTTGGCTATTGCATCGCATTCATCCATCCACTGCTGCTCCGCTTCCGGGGTGGGCTCAATTACATCACTATCCGTGTCCAGTACATGCTTGACGGCTCCGCCCACCCAGTCGACCTGTGCCTCATGGGCCGGAGGCTGATTGGTGAACGGTCCCATCGGCCCGTAAATCATAAACAGGTTGGGGAATCCCTCGCTCATGAGGCCCAGATGGGTGCGGGGCCGAGCCGCCCACTTATCCTTCAGTGTCAACCCGTTCCGGCCTTCATGATCAATCCGGAGTTGGTTGCCGGAAACGGCATCGAATCCGGTGGCCAGCACGATCACGTCGAGTTCATGCTCGCCGTTTGCGGTCCGGATCCCTGTGGGCGTGAACTCCACAATCGGGTCACTCTTCACATCCACCAGGCGCACATTGTCCAAGTTGTAGGTCTCGTAGTAGTTGTCGCAACACAGGGGACGCTTCGCGTAGAGCTCTGTCGGGGTTAACAGCCGTGCAAGCTCCGGATCCTTGACCGTCTCCTTAATCTTCTCTGCGATGAAGTCGGTAGCCGCCTTATTCGCCACGAGGCTGCTGCCGACGTCGTTGAAGGCGCGGAACATGTACTGGAAGCCGCCGCCGTCGTTGTACACGCGCTCGAATTCGGCCCGGCGTTCCGCTTCGGAAACACTCTCAGCCGAAACGTCGCTCTCCTTGAATCCGAAGCACGTGGTGGAGTACAGCACACTACGCCAGTAGCCGCCGTAGTCGTTCTTGATTTCCTTGAGCAGCTCTGGATCAATGGCCCGGTTCTTGGAGGGCACTACCCACTGCGGGGTGCGCTGGAATACAGTCAGCTCGTCCACTTCGTGGGCGATGTCTGCGATCAACTGGATGCCGCTGGAGCCGGTGCCGATTACACCCACTCGCTTGCCCTTGTAGTCGCCGCCGTCTTCGGGCCAGCGCGCCGTATGGTAAATCTCGCCCTTGAAATTTTCCTGCCCAGGGAAGTGGGGGATGTTCGTAGCTGAGAGCAAGCCCACGGCTTCGATCAGGAACCGGGCCGAGTACTTGTCCCCGTGCTCGGTTGTGAGAAGCCAGCGGTTAGCGGTTTCGTCGAAAACAGCGCTCTCGATCTGGGTGCTGAACTGGATGCTGCGCCGTAGGTCATAACGATCGCTTACGTGACTCAGATAGGCACGGATTTCGTGCTGGCGCGGATAACGTTCGGTCCACTTCCAGGAGTGGAACAACTCTTCGTCGAAGGAGTAGCAGTAAGCGGTCACTTCCGTGTCAGAGCGCGCGCCCGGATAGCGGTTCCAGAACCAGGTGCCTCCGACATCCGCCGCGTTGTCGAATGCCTGGACGCTCAGACCCAGTTCGTTGCGGAGCTTGTGGAGGCTGTAGAGGCCGGCAAAACCGGCCCCGATTACGACGGCGTCAATTTCGGTCACGTCGCTGGGGGCGTACCTCGCGAAATCACTCATCTCTTATTTATCCTTTCATTTTCCTAGGCGTTTCCGTTGCCCGGTATGTATTCCCATGGTCTTTCACAGTTGTGGATGCCGAATGTCCTATTTTGAGATGCGGATCAGGCGGTACCCGACGCCGGGGTGCGAGTTTCATGGTGGTGCTCATGGGAGATCGCATCGGAAAGCTTCGGTGCCTTCACCGCAGCGGATTTTTCTTGGCGTTCAATTTCCGTGTCCAGCGCCCGGTTGTCTCGGTTATAAGTGGCCACCCACCGGCGCTGCGCGCTTTCGGTCATATGACATAGACCCGGTATTTGCGGATACTGTCGACAGAGGGTCGCTTCCCGTTGGGGGGAGGCTGCTGCCCTGTCTAGGGCAGCGGCCGCGGCCCTACCGCTTAGGCCGATCGCGGCCCAAAGCCGTCTTGCCTCCTGACCGCAACTGCTGCATATAACCTCCGTAGGAGGCGGACTCGGCACCCAGCGTTCGACACGTTCCATGCATCCGACGCATTGGTAATCAACAAGTATCGACATACCAGTTCCACTCACTCGTAGTAGTAAGGCGCGTGGCGGTACTCGGCCCAATCGTCGGGATCATGGCTGATCCAGACTGAGGCTTCCTCTTCTCTCAAGCGCTTGATGCGCTTAATGGACGTGATGGCCGCGCGTGTGTCGTAGTCAATGGGGAAGTGGTATTCCATCTCCAAAGCGGCGCGCAGGTGAACGGCGTCGCCCGTGAGGATAAAGGTCCGCGAAGCCAGCCGCACCTTGAGGCTCAGCTCGCCGGGGGTGTGCCCTGGCATGGAAAGGATCACCAGGCTCCCGTCGCCGAAGAGATCGACGTCCACTCCGGGTACAACTCGCCAATCGAAGTTGCGAATCCTCGCAAGCTGATCGGGCATGTAACAGAACGCGCCGATGGGAGTGGGCCAATGCGCAAATTCCAGCTCGCCCTGTCCCACATAGAATTTTGCATTCGGGAAGTAATGGTGCCCACCGGAGTGATCGAAATGCAGGTGGGAGGAAATCACATGGGTGATGTCGTCCAGCTTGTATCCCAGACCCTCGATCTGACGATGCAGTTTCTGGTCTTCAGTACCGGAGACACCCAGACCTTCGGCAAGTTCCTTGCCATAAAGGGCTGCCGGGTCATCCGTTGCCTCCGGCGCAATTCCCGTGTCAAAGAGGATCAGGCCCTTGGGATGTTCGATGAGAAACGCCGGCATGGGTATGGTCAGCTTTCCGCTGAGCCCATACATAAGGGTATGGGCGTCGACAGTCAGGGTTGGACTATCAAGGGCCCATAGCTTTCGGGCAACTCCGAGCGACATCGCTATATCTCTCCTCTTCGAATTTCGACCGATGTTCGGTTCCACATTTACCGATTCCTAATCCTGTCCGTTTGAGTTGGGCCACCGTTGTCCTAATTTGCAACACCCGAAGCGGAAGTGTCGCAAACTCGGACAGTTCGAAGTCCTTCCTGCGACGTTTGATTGAAGACACAGCAGTTCTGGAGAAAGGATCGTGCAAAATGAGTGATGGACGGGTCGCCGCCCTCACGGGACCGGAAACGGTCAAAGTAAAGACTTTCCCGGTCCCGGCCCCCGAGACCGGTGCCGTGGTGCTCACCGTTCGGAGGGCCAATGTGTGCGGCTCGGACGTGCACCAATGGCACTACGAGAGTCCGGCGCTGCGGGACGCGGGCCTCGGACACGAATTTGTGGGTGATGTGGTGGCCCTTGGAGAAGGCGTCACCACAGACTTCGCCGGGGAGCCCCTCTCGGTGGGTGACCGGGTGGTTCCGGTCTACTACCTGACTTGTCTACGGTGCCCGACATGCCTGCGCTCCGAGTTCAACCTTTGCCGGAACAGTCTCGACTCCTGGTCGTTGTCCCCGGAAGTGGCCCCGCATTTCCGCTCCGGCTTCGCTACTCACTACTATGTCCAACCGGGTCAGTTCTTCTACAAAGTGCCGGACGGAGTTGATGATGCGGCTGTAGCGGGCGCTAACTGCGGATTGGCCCAAATGGTGTACGTCCTCGACAGGATGGACCTGAAAACCGGAGAGACTCTCGTCATCCAGGGCGCCGGCGGGCTCGGCCTTTATGCGGCGGCCATCGCCTATGAACGCGGTGCCCGTGCCGTAGTTATCGACGGCGTTCCTGAGCGGTTGGAACTCGCCCTCCGCTTCGGCGCCTCCGATGTCATCAGCCTCAACGACTATCCACAACCTGCAGACCGTGTGGCGGCCATACAGGAACTCACGGACGGCATCGGAGCCGACGTCGTCCTGGAAGTGACCGGCATCGCTCCGGCCTTCGCCGAAGCCGTGGATCTTGTACGAGTGGGAGGCCGCATTGCCTCCGTGGGCAACTTGAATGCCGAGGCCACCATCAGCCTCGCGCCGGGAATTATCACCCGTAAAGGGCTGCAAATCAATGGGATCCTGCGGTACGACCCCTGGTACCTGCATAAAGCTATCCAGTTCCTGGCCCGCAGAGGTCATTTGCACCCATTTGAAGCCCTCAGCGCCGGGTCATATTCACTGGACGAGGTCGACGCGGCGCTGCGTGCGGGCGAGTCACGTTCCGTTGCCCGCGTAACCATCGAACCCTGAGATATTGCTTCATTACCCGGTTTCGACCCCACAATCCCTTCCCCGAAAGGATTCACATCATGGAGTTTCACACACAGCTCTTCGTCAACGGCGAATGGACCGATGCCGAGGGAGGTGCAACCTTCGATGTCACCGATCCGTCGACAGGGGAAGTCTTCGCTAAGGTCGCGGATGCCTCCGAGGCCGACGTTCGCCGAATGATTGATATCGCGGCGGGTGTCCAAGACGAGTGGGGCAATATGCCCGCCGTCGATCGATCGCAGATCATGAAGCGCGCCTGTCAGCTATTCGAGGAACGGGTTGACCATGTGGCCTGCGTACTGGCCCTGGAACAGGGGAAGCCGATAGAACAGGCCGCCGGCGAATGGCGGTACGGCATGGGATTCATCGAATGGTTTGCGGAGGAAGCCCGGCGGGTCCATGGAACCACGATCCCGGCCACCACTAAGGGAAAGCGCATCATCACGATGAAGCAACCTTTGGGGGTCACGGCCTGCATTACTCCCTGGAACTTCCCCGCCCTGCAGATCCTGCGCAAGTTGGGGGCGGCTCTTGCCGCAGGCTGTACCATGATCGTCAAGCCGCCGGCCCTGACGCCGCTTTCCGCCCTTGAGATCGCCCGGCTTTTCCAGGAGGCGGGCCTTCCCCCAGGCGTGCTCCAAGTAGCAGCATCCAAGAGCGCGGCGAAGGTCAGCAGTGTCTTCATGAGTGATGCCCGAGTGCGGGGGCTATCCTTCACTGGTTCGACTGAAGTCGGCAAAGTCTTGATGCGCGGTGCCGCGGATACGGTGAAGAAGATTTCACTTGAACTCGGCGGACATGCACCTTTCATCGTGTTCCCGGACGCCGATATGGATCTGGTGATTCGTGAAGCCATGGCCGTCAAGTTGCGGAATATGGGCCAGACCTGCGTTTCCGCCAACCGCTTCTTTGTCCATCGGGACGTGGCTGACGAGTTTTCGGAGCGTCTTGCCAAGGAATTTGCCAGTCTGGTCGTGGGCAATGCCCTCGAACCGGGGGTAGACATCGGGCCTCTGGTCGAGGAAAGTGCCGTGACTAAGGTCGAATCGCACATCGCAGATGCCGTTGAACGCGGCGGCACCGTAATGACCGGCGGAAAGCGCTACATCATCGACTCCAAGAGCGGGCTGTTTTTTGAGCCGACCATCATCCGAGGTGCCAGCGACGACATGCTGCTGGCTAAGGAAGAAACCTTCGGTCCGGTCGCTCCGATCTTCACCTTTGAGGACGAAGACGAAGTAATCCGCCGCGCCAACAACTCGGATTTTGGCTTGGCCGGATACTTCTTTACCACTGACCTGGCACGGGCTATCCGGGTCGCAGAGCGGCTTGAATATGGCACCGTCGGACTCAACGATGCAAGCATCTCAGCAGTTCAGGCGCCGTTCGGAGGCGTAAAGCAATCGGGAATCGGGCGCGAAGGCGGCGATCTGGGCATGGAGGAATACCTGGAAACCAAGTACGTGTCGGTCGGAGGTCTCTGAGTCAAATGGTCAACGATCTCCGTTTCTTCTTCGAACCGGCCTCGGTTGCGGTCGTCGGTGCCTCCGACGATCCGGAAAAGATTGGTGGGCGTCCACTGCGGTATATGCGGGAGTTCGGGTATTCCGGAACCGTTATACCGGTCAACCCGAACCGTACCGAGGTCCAGGGACTTCGGGCCGTGCCGTCCCTGGCAGACGCTCCCCAGATTCCCGACGTCGTGCTTATCGCCGTTTCCGGACAAGCTGCCGCGGATACGGTGGCCACGGCGGCCGATCTCGGGGTCAAAGGCTGCGTAATCATGTCCTCCGGTTTTTCAGAAACCGGCACGGACGATGGGACCGCACTACAGGCCCAAATGATCGCCGATGCCAAACGATCAGGCATGCGGATCGTGGGTCCGAATTCGCAGGGCCTGGCGAGCTTTCAGTCCGGGGCGGTTTTGGGGTTCTCCACCCTCTTCACGGAGGACCCCCCCAAGGACGGCCCGGTGGCAATCATCAGCCAGAGCGGGGCTATGGCCTCGGTCCCTTACGGCATTCTCCGCCGCAGGGGAATCGGAGCACGGTATGTGCACGGTACCGGTAACGATGCAGACGTCAGCGCCGCGGAACTGGCGGCCGCGACCATCGATGACCCGGACTTGCGCCTGCTGCTGCTCTATCTTGAGAACGTGAGCGATACTGAGGCATTGATTGAGCTCGGCGAGAAATCCCGCAGGAACGGTGTTCCTGTCATCGCGCTCGTGGGAGGGCGCAGCCAAAACGGTAGTCGCGCGGCGGCCTCCCATACCGGGGCGCTGGCCACAGAGCGCCGGGTCCTGGATGCATTCCTCGAACGGGTCGGGATCCGGCAGGTCCACAGCATGCAGGAGATGACGGCGTCTGTTGAACTGTACCTGCAGGGCTGGAGCCCCCGTGGCTCTCAACTGGCGATTCTGAGTAATTCCGGCGCGGTCTGCGTCACGGCGGCGGACGCGGCGGAGGACGCAGACCTGCCACTGGCAGGCCTTGAGGAATCCACCGTGAGGCGGTTAAAGGAAGAACTCCCAGCGTTCGCGGCAACCACCAATCCGATCGACGTCACGGCAGCGTTGCTCACCGATAGCGGCATTTTCGGGCGCGTCCTGCCGGTGCTCGGCGCGGACCCTAACGTAGACCTGTGCCTGCTCGGCATACCTGTCGCAGGACGCGGATACGATGTGGACCAGTTCGCCCGGGACGCCGCCACGTTTGCCGCGTCCGGGACGCCCATCGTCCTGGCCATCCCGCAGCCCAGCGTGGCCAAGCCATTCCGTGAGGCGGGACTGGTGGTTTTCGAGGACGAGACCGAAGCTGTACTCGCAATCGGAGGGTACCTCGCTCATCTTGCACGCATGAAGCGGGCAGCAACATTACTGCGACCCGGCAGAGGGAAAGCGAACGACGACGGGGCTGGTCAGCTAAACGAGTCCGAGAGCCTGGGGGCGTTGGAGAAGGTGGGCATACCCGTCGTCCCTCACGAGTTCGTTACGGAGGTGGAAGCTGTCAGGGCTGCTTTCGACCGGGTCGGCGCGGCTGAGGTGGTCGTGAAAGGATGCAGCAGCCAGACCGCACATAAGTCGGACCTCGGATTGGTGCGCCTGAAATGTACCTCGGCCGCCGCCGCGGTAGCCGCAGCCCGGGAGATCTCCGGGGCCGCCACGGAGAATGGTGTGGAACTGGACGGTTTCATCATCGCCCCCATGGTCAACGGCCTGCACGAGGTACTGGTTGGGGCCACCCGGGATCCGCTGTTCGGTACCGTGATGCTGCTCGGAACGGGCGGGATTTTCGTCGAAGTAATGCCGGACACACAGGTACTGCTCGCGCCATGCACTGCGGAAGAAGTCAGGGACGCAATCAGCCGCCTACGTATTGCCCCCGCGCTCCCCGGGGTACGAGGTGTACCGGCGGCTGATGTGGAGGCTTGGGTCTCGGCCATCGTCCGATCCTCGGAAGCGCTGACCACCGACGGATGCCTTGTGGACGGCTTTGATGCCAACCCTTTCATGCTGCTGCCGGAGGGTGAAGGGGCTGTCGCCGTCGACGCTGTCGTTCTGGCCTCGGTGACTTTCGGACCGGAACCTCATGGATCGGAGGAGGCATAGTGAAAACCAGCCCAGTGGTGTGCCAACGCGCAAATGGCCTTTCCCGGCACTGACATTATGGGCTGATCGCGGTCGCCGATGTCCTGCTGATCTTCTTCTTCCAAGCCGTTCTCCGACAGGACTTGCTCAGCGGCAGAACTTTGTCCACGCTCACTCCGGTCCTTGGAATCATAATCATGATCGCCATGGCTCAGGCCTTCGTCATCGGGACCGGGGGCATCAATTTAAGCCTGCCCTCGATCGTTACGATGATCGGAATCATCATCCTGAAACTGATCTGTACCGGGTTTGATGGAGGCAGTGATTACCCGAAAGGACTAAGCACATGCCAGCACCATCGAAGTATCCCGCAGAGTTGAAGGAACGAGCTACCAGGATGGCTTTGGACGCCAGGAAGGGCCCGGCGACCAAGACCGGCGCCTTGCGCCGGGTCCGCGAGCAGCTCGGTGTGAACCTCGAAGCGCTGCGGACCTGCGTCAAGCGCGCCGAGATCGACGAGGGCCTGCGGCCAGCGGTATAGATCAAGCTGTTTGTGACAGCGGTGGTTTTTCGTTGATATTGATGCCCGCGTGTGCGGGCGGGTGGGCTGCGGTTGCTTGCGTGAGAATCGTTCGGGGTGCGCCGCGTGGTAGGCGTCCATGTTTGCTTGGCGCCGTGCCCGGGCCTGTTCGACGAGCCCGTGGTGCACATGGTCGGGGGTGTAGTAGTTCAGGCCGCTGTGGCGGTGGTTGGCGTTGTAATCGGTTACAAAAGCGGCCATGTAGCCACGGGCGTGTTCGATGGATTCGAAGCGTGCGGGGAAGCGCAGATGGTACTTGATCGTTTTGAAGGCCAACTCGGAGTAGGGGTTGTCGTTGGAGACCCTTGGCCTGGAGAAGGACAGTGTGATGCCCAGGGACCGGGCGAACTCGACCGTGGTTGCCGAGCGCATCGGGCCGCCGTTATCGGAGTGCAGCACGGAGGGGTATTGCTCGTTCTGTACGACCGCCTGATCGATCATGGCTTTGGCGTGGATCGCCAGTTCCGTGTGTTCAACGCAGGCCGACGATTTTGCGGGAGAAAGCATCCAGGACGGCATAGAGACGGTAGGCGGTTCTTCCCGGGCCGCGCAGCATGGTGATGTCCCAGCTCCAGAGCTGGTTGGGTGCGGTGGCGGACTGGACCGGCTTGTGCCGTTGGCTGCTGCCTCCTTTGCCCTGGATGCGGCGGTCACCGTTTTGCCCGTGGGCGGCCGTGATTCGGTGGGCGCTGGCCGGGGAAAAGAACACTTCCCCGGCGTCAAAAATCCGCCAGTAGGCCTGGGTGACTGAGAGGTCCTCGTAGGGTTCGCTGCTGAGCATCGTCATGAACGTGTCGGCTTCTTCGGTGCTGATCCGGTTCGGATACGCGCGTTCCTTGTGCGGTACCTGCACGCCCGGGGCCGGCGGAGGGCGCTGATGCCGGTGCCAGCTCATTCGGTGGACGCCCACCAGCGAGCAGGCAGCGGTCTTGGTCCAGCCGGCTGCTATCAGGGCTGCGATGAATCCGAATCCGATGGCTTTGATGGCTGGCGGAAGCTTTTCCCAAAATCTCCACCGCTGCTTCCGACTTGGCGAGTTTGACCTTGAGAACCTCGTTCTCTTGCTCGACATGCTTCAGCCGTCTCTTTTCGCCAGCGTTGATCCATTGAGCCAAGGACTGCCCCTTCAAGTTGTCCGAACTTGATTTCAGACGGCCGGCCTCGCGGTCCAGATACCACTCACGGATCGTGTTGGGATTCATACCGAGGGAACGGGCCAACGCTGCTTTAGAACCGCGTTCAAGACACTTGTCGTACTCATCAAGAATCACCAGCTTCTGCTCGGTCGAGAAATGAGCCTTCTTGGAAGAACGGACGGGAACAACAAAATTCATGACGTTCACTTTCCCCGCCCCTGGCGATCAATCACTGTCACACGACAGCCTGACACTTGGGGTACAGGCCCTGTTCCCGCAGATGGGCCCCGCCCTGATTGCGTTCGCAGCGGCCTCATACGCGGCCAGATGATCAAGTTTCTGCGCCGGAGTAAACGCCCGCCTCGGGGTCGGACCTCCCGCACATGGACCGGGACTCATGGGACTATCTTCCCGCACCGCTGTCAAAGATAAACTGGACAGTTTAAATGGATTCCTGATTCTCGCCCTACGTGATCAACTTCGTTCTAAAATGAGACACGAACCCTCGGGCTGCAGCTCCTAGTGTGTTATTTATCAGTTCAGATAAGCACACGCAAGCAAAGGAGCTATGCACGTGACCTCAAGTTCACCAACGCTCGTGGACGCCGAACCTCAACCCCCGAACGGTGCTGGAAATGGTATTCGAGGTCGCCTCCAGAGCGGACGTCGAGGGTTCCTCACGCCTGTGACCGTAATCATCATCGCCAATATCATTGCAATCATCTTCTTCCAGTTCGTGGTTGGACAAAACCTCCTTGCATACTCGACGCTTGCAACACTGACACCGATTATCGGCATCATGATCTTCGTCGCCATGGCGCAGGCTTTCGCCATCAGCACCGGTGGCATCGACTTGAGCATTCCCAATACCATCACGCTGATGGGGGTCATCCTTTTGAAGCAAGCAGGCAGCAGTAACGCAGGATTGTTCAACGCCCTCGTCTTCTGCATCATCGCTGCGATCATGGTGGGACTCATCAACGGCTTCCTCGTCGAGGTCTTGGGTATCAACGCCCTGGTGGCCACGCTCGCTGTCGGGCAGTTCGTTGCAGGCATCACACTCCTGTATCGAGGAAACTTCGCCGCAGAATCGACAGTGCCGCCTGCGCTACTGTCGGCGGTGAGAACTCAGTTCGGCGGGGTCAGCATCGTCTTCATCGCCTCTCTGGTTGTCGCGATCCTGCTCGTGTTCTTCTTGTGGAAGACCGTCGTTGGGCGCCGTCTTGTTGCTTCAAGTGCTCTCGCGCGGGGAGGTCTCCTCGTCGGACTGCCCGTCCGCTTCTATCGAGTAGGGGCCTGGATTCTCGGCAGCCTGCTCGCCGGGATCGCCGGGATCCTGCTCTCTGGGCAGGTCGGTGCCCCGAACATGACGCTCGGCTCCCCGTACCTGCTGACCAGCGTCATCGCTGCGGTTCTAGGGGGGGCCATTCTCACCGGTGGTCGGATGGCGCCCATCGGCGCTGCGATGGGGGGGTTCTTCATCGTCCTTTTGGATCAGGGCCTCGCCGTTTTCGGCTACGGGCCGGGATTACGGACGCTCGTTCTTGGCATCGTCCTGGTGAGTGGACTGTCCGTCCTGTATGTCGTACGGAACAGGCGTCCCGCGACACCAGCTTCGAAGACTCCTGAGAACACCAAGGTTGACCCGTCGGAAGACGGCTCGCGGAAAGAGTGCAAGGACGCACTTTCTTAGCTCACATCTGAAGTACACGACTCAAACAAGTAAGGAACGAAGATAATGACTGATCTGTCTCAGCACGGCAAGTCACGGCAGGGTTTCCGCCGCCGGCTCGCCTATCTCGCCCCCGTCGCAGCCTTCGCGCTGGTCATCTCGGGTTGTTCGGATGCAGGCCCCTCTTCGAGCGCCGAGGATACTGGCAACGGCACGAGCACCGGATACGTGAGCCCCGCTGCTGACGTCGATGATGCGACTGTACTGGAGACAATCTCGCGGGCACTCGGGCAGGAGGTGCCACTTGACGCGATTCCGCCGGAGCTTGTGGAAGGGTACCGGGTCGCAAGTCTGCCCCTGTCGGACGAACAGCTCGAACTCGCGGCCAGCTGCTTCGGGCAGCCTGTCTGCGAGATCGGTGACGGTCCGGAACACCTGGGAATCCTCGTTGGCACCAACAACCAGTGGGAGATGCTCGCGTACATGAACCAGATCCTCCAGGCGCTGCAATACCCTGAGGTCGGAAAGATCAGTTATGCGCTCCTCGATGGACTTCCTGCCGCTCAGTCGGCTATCCGTACGATGACCTCCCAGGGTGTGACTTTCTTCACAAGCCAGAACAACCCGTTCGGCCCGGGAATTATTCCGGCATACCAGCAAGCACAGGCACAGGGTGTCAAGGCAGTGGTGACCTTCACCGGCAACATCCCCGATGCCCCGGCGGATGGCATCAGTAACCAGGTGTACGGCGACAACTGCATCGCCGGCACTACGATGGCAGAGGTCGTCATGGGCGACCTCGGTTTGTCCTCCGACGGAAAGGTCGCATTGATGACGGGTGTCGAAGGCAACCAGCAGGGTGCGACCTGGCACGGCTGTGCTGAAGAAGAATTCGCCGCGAATGGTGGACCCTCGGTCGAGTACACCGGTTACACCGACTGGGTGCCAGCCGGTGCCTTTGCGGCGGGTGCTGCTCTCGCGGCGAGTGGAAGCGACGTCGATGTCGTCCTGCACGACTACGCCAACGATGTCTATCAGATGGTGGATGCCTTCAACCAGGCAGGCGTGAAGCTCCCCCACTTCATGACCTGGACGGCCTACAACGGCGCCTTCGAGCAATGGGAGAACGCGCAGGGGACCGATAACGAGTACCGGCTCTTCACCACGAACAGCCTGGCTAGCCAGGGCCGCCTCGCCGTATCCAACGCGCTGCAGATAATGCACGGTGTGGATGTCGGTACCCACTCCGTCGTACCGACGCCATTCCCTGAGGCAGAGGTAGGCGACTTCAATCCGGATCAGCCCGCTGATTGGCCCGGACTCAGCACGCTCGTCCCGGACGAGCTGCTAGCCATCATTAACCAGCAGCAGTAACACTAACCCGTCTGTGTGCGGAGGGGTCGGCTCAACCACGACCCCTCCGCGCCACTGGCGTATATCCAGCTTTGTAGATCGGAAATGTGAAAATGACTACTCCTCAGCCCACCGCGGCGATCGACAAGACCGCTCCCCCAGCACTTCGAGCTGCGGGCCTGAGCAAGCGATATGGTCCGGTTCAAGCGCTCTCCGAGATGAGTTTGAGCGTGGAACCGGGTGAAATCCACGCCCTGGTGGGTGAGAACGGCTCTGGGAAGTCAACGTTCGTTGGCATCATGAGCGGAACGGTGGTTCCCGATACGGGTTCCATCCAGATCCAGGGGGCTGACCACAACGGCCACGAACCCACAGTTTCGCAGCGCGCCGGCATCCTCACCGTGTTTCAGGACGGCTCCCTAATTCCAGAGTTGACGGTCGGCCAGAATCTCTACATTGGTACCTCCAAAGAGCTCCGTCCTGCCTACGCGAATCTGAACGAGTGGGCAGCGGAAGTTATGGCTGAATATGGTGTCCATTATGATTCGGATATTCTTGTCAAAGAACTCCCCGCGGGCAGCCGGCAAATCCTCGAGATTGTCCGAGCCCTCATGGCAAAGCCGCGGCTGCTACTTCTCGATGAGGCAACCTCGGCACTCGACGCGGCCGGCGTCGACATGGCACTCTCGCTGGTCGAGCTCGCCGCATCACGTGGGTCCGCCGTCATATTTGCGACTCACCGCCTCGTCGAGGTTTTCCGTGTCGCCGAGCGCGTCTCTGTGCTCCGCGATGGCAAGTTCGTCGGGACCTACCCGACGAAGGGGGCGACCCCGACGAGTCTCGTCGAACTGATGGCGGGCACCAAAGTCGAGATGGAGTTCCCGCATCGGGAGTCGCTGAACGATGATGCGAAGGTGCTACTGACGGCGCGATCCTTGACTGGGGTGAAGTTCGGCCCGCTGGATCTGGATCTCCGTGCGGGTGAGATCCTGGGAATCGCGGGTGCCGACGGCAATGGGCAGGGTGAACTGCTCAGAGGACTGGGCCTGCTCGACGATGCATTCGGAGACGTCGTCGTCAACGGCAAGCAGATCAACAGCTACCGGCATGCGACGAAGAACGGTGTCGTGGTGCTCACAAGCGACCGGCGGAACGAGTCCCTCTTCCAGGCGTTGTCGATCCGCGAGAATCTCACCGTCAGCATGCTCAAGCTGCTGTCGAAGGCCGGAATTTTGAGCCGCAAAAGGGAAACCGCGTACATGGCCGATCAGATCGATCGCTTCGGTATTCGTCTCGGTTCGACCTCTCAGCTCCCCTCAGAACTTTCGGGTGGCAACCAGCAGAAGATTGCCCTCAGCCGTGCACTGGCAAATAACCCAGCTGTCGTACTCATCGATGAGCCGACGCTCGGTGTCGACGTTCGTTCGCGTCTGGACATCTACCGGATGCTCCGCGCCGCCGCCAACGCAGGAAGCAGCGTTGTCGTACTGAGCTCCGACGCCGCCGAACTCTCCGGCCTGGCGGATCGCATAATCGTGATGTCGAGAGGCCAGATAGCGGCTGAGTTGAAGGGCATCCCCTCAAATGAGGAAGAGATCGTCGGTGCATTCACAGTCGAGAAACACGCGGATACTCATCCGAAGGAGGCCACAGAGAGGAACGAGCCGATAGCGACGGGAGCGCCCGGCCGCCTAAAGCGCCTCTTGCGGGGCGGAGATCTGGCGCGCGTCGGCTCGCTGATCGCGCTCATTTTTCTCATCGCCCTTTACGCGGCGTCGCAGAGTTCTGTCTTCCTGTCCGCGATCAGTATCTACAACGTCCTGCTTCTCGCGCTCCCCCTCGCCGTCGTGGCGGTCGGGCAATACTTCGCGCTCCTCGTCGGAGGGATCGACGTCTCGGTAGGTGCCGTCATGGGAATGACGGTGGTGGCGCTATCGTTCCTCGCGACGTCCGAGGGTGCGTTCGGTTCACTGCTCGTCGGGGTCGCGGCCGCCATCGTCATCGGTATCCTACTAGGCGGGATCAACGGTTGGCTCGTAGAGCGCATGAAGATATCTGCCGTGATCGCGACGATCGCCACGCTCGGTATCGTCTCGGGTATCGCTATCGCAGTGCGGCCTACGCCCTCTGGGCTGATCAGCCCGGGGCTCTCGGCGTTGCTGATGCATCGGACAGGCATCTTCCCGACAGTCTTCATCGTGGTGATTGTTCTTGTCGTCCTCGGCGACCTGTATTTGCGCCGCACCGGACGTGGACTGCGGGCGAGGACTGTCGGCCTGAACGGTGTCTTCGCGTACCGACTTGGTATTCGGACGCAGTTCGTGCGGTGGTCGTTCTATGTCCTGTGCGCGGTTCTCGCGGCCCTTGCAGGGGTGCTCCTGTCGGCACAGGTCGGTATCGGCGATGGCAGCGTCGGCGAGCCCTACACTCTCCTTGCGATCGCTGCACCGGTTCTCGGCGGCGCGAGCCTTTGGGGTGGCCGGGGCACGCTCATCGGTACGGTCATCGGGGCAATCCTTCTCGCTTTGACACAGAGCCTGGCGGTCGTTCTCGGAATCTCTGCCGGATGGAACTTCATTCTTATCGGCATCCTCACGGTGTTGGCTCTCCTTACGAACTCGAGCAGCGCGCTCTTCGCGAGAACGACGCGGCGGCTCAGGCGTCGTGCCCGCCTCAAGAGAAACGAGGAGACGGAGACGCCGGCGCTCAAGACGCTCGATGCCTGATCCGCGTACGGGGGCCTTGCTGCGAAGGTACACGCAGCAAGGCCCCCGTACGTCCCGGCAACGGAGTCAGCGGCAGAGCTGATGCGTCTGAGAAGTCCCATGCCAGACGCATCGATCGCGTGAACGTATTTCCATCAAGCTTCCCGTCGTTTGGGCCCGGGAGAGTGTCCCAAATTGCAACGACAAAGCGAGACTCCGACTCAGCGAGTCAGCCAGAGGCGACTTCCCTACACAGCGACGGATTCTCTCTCCGTCGGGAGGTCAGCTGAACGTCCCGAAATGGAACAGATCCTTGCTGAACGCGCAAGGCAGACTATTTTGAAGCCAGTCCGGTTTTGACGTTCTCCTACCTGTTCTGTCAAGCAGATGTATGGAAAGATAAGGTCTTCTTCAAATGGTCAATCCAACCAAATACAATGATGTGATTGAGGTCGACGCTGTCGTGATCGGCTCGGGCTTCGCTGGTCTGTACGCCATGCATAAGCTTCGAAACGAACTCGGCCTCTCGGTGCAAGGGTTTGATAACGCCGCTGACGTCGGCGGCACTTGGTACTGGAACCGGTACCCAGGTGCGCGATCAGACACGGAGGTCACTGCCTATTGCTACTTCTTCGACCGTGAGCTTTTCGATTCGTGGAAGTGGACGGAGCGCTACCCCCGCCATGAGGAGCTTCGCGCCTACCTGGGGCACGTCGCCGACCGCCATGACCTCCGCCGGAGCTATCAGTTCTCGACGCAGGTCGAGGGCATCGTGTACGTGCAGGAGCAGAACCGTTGGATTACCACGACTGATCACGGCCAAACCTTCTCGAGCCAGTTCATCGTCGAAGCCGTCGGCCTTCTCTCGGCCACGAATATTCCGGAGTTCAAGGGCCATGAGCGTTTCACAGGCCAGATCTACCACACTGCCAGGTGGCCTCACGAAGGTGTCGATCTGAGCGGGAAGCGCGTCGCCGTGATTGGCACCGGTTCGAGCGGGATCCAGGTGATCACCGAACTCGCTCCACAAGTCAAAGAATTAACGGTGATGCAGCGCACGCCACAGTGGGTGGTTCCGTCGAAGCACCGCCCGATCGATCCCGCGCTCCTCGAGCACATCGGCAACGACTACGAGGGCTACCTGCGGGGTATCCTCTACTCGACGACAGCTCAGGGCGTTTACGAGAGCGGCATCTCCGCCGAGAGCGTCTCGGAGGAGGAGCGCCGCGCGAGACTCTCGGAAGTCTACGACGGTGGCGGCGGGTTCCAATATATGTTCTCGGCATTCAACGATGTAGCTACGAGCTTGGTCGCAAACAAAGCCGCGACCGAAGTCGTCGAGAACAAGATCCGAGAGACAGTCAAGGACCCGGCTGTGGCCGATCTGCTGGTGCCGTCAGAACTCTACGCCCGTCGCCCGCTCTGCTGCGATAACTACTACGAGACCTTCAACCGTGAGAACGTAAAACTCGTCGACGTAAAGAGCGACCCGATCATCGAGATTACGGAGAACGGCATCAAGACCGAGGTCGACGAGTACCCGGTCGACGTCATCGTCCTGGCGACCGGATTCGATGCGGTCTCCGGTAATCAGCTGAGGATCTATCATGAAGGACGCAATGGCCTCACGTTGCAGGACAAGTGGCGGCACCGCCCCCGCACCTACCTCGGAATGATGTCCGCCGGCTTCCCGAACTTCTTCATGGTGTTCGGGCCGATGGGGCCGTTCACCAACCAACCTCCGATGCACGAGGCTCAGGTCGATTGGATCGCCTCTGCGATCAAGCACACCCTCGACTCAGGTGCGTCGTCCATCGAGCCGAAGCTTGACTCGGAGAACCGTTGGATCAAGATCTGCGACGAGGGTTCGCAGCAGAGTCTATTCTCCAAGGTGAACTCCTGGATCAACGGCGCGAACGTGCCTGGCAAGCCTGTGGTGAACTATTTCTACCTCGGCGGTAGTGCCGCATACATGGACATCATGGAAGCGGAGCGTGAAGACGGATACCAGGAAAACTTTGCACTCCAGAAGGACCGAGTAACTTTCTAAGGCCAGCGGTCAGCAGGGTGATGCCCGATTTCAGCTTCCACTCGTTCTGACGCAATCAATCAAACAGACCTCACGATTCAAGAATAGGGCGGTTTCGCTATGGGTATACATGAGCAGCGGGCAATTCAATCCGGCTTCGACGCAACCAGTACGACAACCGATGTGACCGCAGGAATCGACCTGACTGGGCGCACAGCTTTGGTGACGGGCGGATCTTCCGGTCTTGGGCTGGAAACCATCCGGGCGTTGATTCAGGCCGGTGCGCGAGTGATCGCCCCAATGCGTCGAGCAGAGGTCATCGAGGAGGAGGCCGGCCTCAGTCAGGTCGAGACTCTCGAAGGAGTAGACCTCAGCGATCTAGCCTGTGTTGCCCTAGCAGCCGAACGCGTCACTGAAATCGCTGGCGATGGAATTGATCTTGTGATCGCTGCGGCAGGAGTGATGGCGACTTCCCTTCGTCGGGTTGGCCCGGGATGGGAACATCAGCTCGCGGTCAACCAACTTGGCCACTTCGCCCTAGTCACCCGCTTGTACCCGTTACTGGCTAGGAAAGCCGGGAGAGTCGTCTCCTACTCCTCATCGGGTCATCACGCCTCAAATATCCGATGGGATGATCTCCACTTCCTGCGCGGCTATGACAAATGGGCGGCCTATGGGCAGTCGAAAACCGCTAACAGCCTCTTTGCTGTGCACTTGGATAACCTCGGCCAGCGCGATGGGGTGCGAGCGTTCGCGGTTCACCCAGGAAAGGTCCTCACGGGTCTCCAGCGCAGCATCCCTCACGAGGAACAGATCGATTTCGGCTGGATCGACGAAAACGGAAACGTTACGGGCAAAGGTTTCAAGAGTCCCGCGCAAGGAGCAGCGACAGGGCTCTGGGCAGCAACGACGACTGACCTTGACGATTCTGGTGGCTTGTATCTTGAGGACTGCAACATAGCACCGATTCACGAGTCCGGAGGGTTGTTCCGGGGGGTTGGCGGGGTGGAACCCTACGCGGTCGATCCCACGAACGCCGAGCGGTTGTGGCAGCTCACCAGCGCACTCACGGCCACCGACCTACTGCAATGAGTCAAAAACCCGACCCCAAACCAGTGAGGGGTAGCCTGTGCGACTCGCTGGACAGAGCGTGAGAGCCGCACCTTACCGAACAGAGGGCGCTCGTTCGATGTAATAGGGCCGCGCCACAGAGCAACCGTCGCACAACCTGGGACCAGGAGAAAACGGGAGCGGTTCACTGGGCGCTCCGAATGACGCTCAACCAGACCAGCCAACGTTCTCACAACGACCGATTGAAACCGCAAGAAACCGGACCCGGCCTCTCGCCCCGCATCTACGGCTCGTACGGCGGGCTGCACGTCACCGCCGTACGGCAGCAGCATGAGCGGATCACGTCGATCTCGAGAATGCCAGTTGCCGGATCTAGTATGGCGTCGACCAAGGCCACGGCTACGGTCGCCCACGCCTCGATATCGATAGGAGGAGCGCCACGCACGCCGCCGAGCGCGGCAGCAATGCGCAACCGGCCGATAGCGGCAAGGGCATCATCGGTAGAGAATGGCGGGAGCAACAACTGCACGTCCGGCATCACCTCGACGTGGATTGCGCCAGCACCGATCACTACGACGGGTCCGAACACCGGGTCGAAGCGGGCGCCGAGCATTCCCTCATGCAGGCCCTTCACCATGCGAGCAATGATGACGCCCTCGCTGACGAGCCCTTCTCTCTCCATTGTCGCAAACATCTGCTGCACGACCTCCTCCGCGTCCTCGATCCGCACGAGACCGAGTTCAGACTTGTGCATAAGCTGAGCACAGCACCGGTGGCGAAGTTTGCAAGACCCTGTGAGTTCGGGCCGATGATTCGCATCCCGGTGCGGCCGCCAGCATCAAGCATCTCGCGCTGCCAGGCGAGACCTTGCTGGTCACCGACCTTGCCGAATCCGGAGGCCATGATGACGCAGCCGTTGACCCCGGGATCTCGGCGCAGCGAACGACCCGGGCGACGGCGTTTGCACCGGATACCGCGGTGATCGCGACCTCGGGAATGGCCGGGAGGAGGGCATCTAGGGAGGGGTAGGCGGGAAGCCCTTGAATTTCGGATCTCTGAGGGTTGAGTGGGTAGATCGCACCGGTGTAGCCACTTTCTTGCATGTAGCGGATCGGCCGGCCGCCGATTTTCTCCGGGTCGCTCGAGGCGCCGATGATCGCGACCCAGGCCGGTTCATGGAAAAATTTCAGATGGCTCGTGCAGCTAGCTCCTCGCACTGTGGGAAAAGTTGTTGTTCCCCCTCGTCGAACACGATCGACACCTGCACACGGGTCCCAATGGGAGTACCGGGACGGCAGCGCGCCATCAGGCGCACCCCATCGTCAAGATCCACGAGGGCTATACCGATCGGCTCCTTTGCAGTGACGGCTACGCGGCGGTGCAGGCTGGTCTCGGCAAAGACGGTGCCTTCGCCGCTCGGCTCGAAAGCTTCGGCCTCTGCCGAGCACTCAGGGCAGCGAGGTCGTGGCAAGTACCAGAGGTGGCCCTCGACGCATCGTCGCGCGAGCAATTTCCGCTCTCCGCTGGTCCAGTCTTTGTTTTTGGTCATTTGAGTTCTCCTGTTAGAGCGGCATCGAGCACGATCGAGACGTGCGCCGAGAGCACACCTCCATCGGCGTGAAGCAGGCCGCGGCGGGGGGTATCTGTCAGTTGGCGTTGCATGGCTTCTCCGCGCATCTGGGTGACCATCTCCACCAAGTGCGCCATCCCACCTGCGACGCCGGAGTGTCCGTAGGAGAGGAGGCCGCCGTGCAGGTTGAGTGGATACCGGCCGTCAGCTGCGAACGCACCTTCCGCCGCATGTCGGCCCGCCGTTCCCGGGGCGACGATGCCGATCTCCTCGAGCAGAATGGCGAGAGTAATTGTGAAGCTGTCATAGATGCCGAAGATATCGAGCTCGTCGATGCGCGTTTCGGCATCAGTTAGTGCGGTACCCGCGCTAACTGATGCACCGAATGAGGTGAAGTCAGCTTCGCTGACATGTTGATGGTTGTTTGACTGACCGAGCCCGACGACCGCCACATCGCGGGCACCCCCGGCGCCTCGAGAAACGACGACAGCTGCGGCGCCGTCAGAGATCGGGCAGCAGTCGAGAAGGCCGAGGGGTTTTGCGACGGCCGGAGCACTCAGCACATCTTCGACCGTGATCGGCTTACGGAACTGCGCGCCTGGGTGGTTCGTTGCGTGCAGTCGCATCTGGACGGCCAGCGGAGCGAGGTCGGCATGGCTGAGCCCGAACCGGTGCAGGTATTCCGAGGCCAACAAGGCATAGTAGGCGGGGATGTTTGCCCCCAGCACCACTTCGTGGCTCGCGTGGCCCACTTGCGCGAGTGTCGCGATCGCCGCATCTCTGGTCTGGCCGCTGGCCCGGTTCTCACCGCCTACGACGAGCACATTGTCCGCGGCACCCGAACGCACGAGACGGGCGGCTTCGGCGACCATTGCGAGTCCGGTCGCGCCGCCTACGCTCATGCCGAACGCTCGTTCGGGCTTGGCCCCGAGATACTCGGCGAGCACGTTGCCCGGCATGAGGTGGCTCGCGGTGGTCGCGTAACCCGCGATGACGGTATCGAGGCCACGCGCTGAGATTCCCGCATCGTCGAGCGCGTGATAGGCGGCAGTCGCCTGGAGTTCGAGTGCGCTCTGTCCAGAGTCGCGGCTGAAAGGAGTGAGGCCGACGCCAGTGATCGAGGCGTCGCCTTTTCGTAGCTTGGACACGATCTCAGTCTTCTCGATGCAGCCCAATTCGTGTTGTCCCAAATTGCAACGGCGGGCCCCAGCCGCCTCATGATCGGGTGATGATCAACACACCTGAGTTAGTTACAGAGAAGGGAATCATTCCATGGGCAGTCTCGCTGCACAGTTGGATATCAGCGAAATTGACGCAGTAGTCATGGGGGGTGGGTTCGCTGGTCTCTACACTTGCATAAACTGCGCGACGAACTCGGGCTCTCGGTGCAGGCGTTCGACAACGCGACCGACGTCGGAGGCACCTGGTATTGGAACCGTTACCCCGGGGCCCGGTCGGACACTGAGGCTAACGCATACTGCTACTTCTTCGATTAGGACCTATACAACGACTGGAAGTGGAAGGAGCGCTATCCCCGTCAATCGGAGATCCTCGCCTACCTCGGTCACGTAGCGGACCGTTACGAATTGCGCAAAAACTACCAGTTCAATACCCAGGTCGAGAGCCTGATCTTTGATGAGGAAACCGATCGCTGGCTCGTGGCGACCGACACGCGGCCAGCTAACCATTTCCAACGCACACCGCAATGGGTCGTGCCGGCACGTAACCGCCCACTCGACCCCGATTTCCTCCGTCGTATTCGGGACGAGCGCTGTCGGAAGCAGAACGCTGACTTCCGATCGCAGTCCTGCAGTCGCGTGTCCTATTTCGGGACGATAACCCGCGTCTTCGACGCCGATCCAATAGCTTCGTGACAATGAAGGATAGTCGCTCACGTACGAGGAGCAGCCGGGAGTTATGCAGATCAGGATGGTGAAACGAATCGGAAGAAGGGTTGGTGGCGACCGTGAGTACCGAATCTATTGCTACGGCGATGAGTCTTGGTGGGCTCCTCTAGACCACTCGATCACCTACACGAAAGGATTGGTACGACGATGAAGGCGTTGCGTTTCCATGACAGGCTAGACATACGCATCGACGAAATACCGGAGCCGGAACTGAGAGACGGTTGGGTCCTCATAAATGTCGAGTGGTGCGGGATCTGCGGATCTGATATACACGAGTACCGCGACGGCCCGATCAGCGCCCCCCACGATAGCCCGAACCCGGTCACCGGTAATCAGACGCCGGTGTGCGTCGGACACGAGTTCGCCGGACACGTGCACTCGATCGGCGCAGGTGTCACGCACGTCGAGAGTGGAGATCGCGTCACAATCGAGCCCATGATCCGGTGTAATGACTGCGAGTACTGCAAACGCGGTGAATACAATCTCTGCCCCGGGCTAGCAGTGCTCGGGGTCCATGGAGGTTCCGGTGGTTTCTCGCCTCGTGCGCTGGTTCCCGGATACACGGTCCATAAGCTCCCGGACTCCGTCACCACCGAGCTCGGTGCGCTCGTCGAACCGCTTGCGGTGGCCTGGCATGCGATCAAGAAGACCGGTTTCGCTCCCGGTGGCACCGCTCTCGTAATGGGCGCCGGCCCGATCGGCCTAGCGATATCGCTCTGCCTGCGCGCTTTCGGGGCCGCGGCGGTATACGTGGGAGTCAGGCGCGGCGGTGAACGGAAAGAGCGGGCGATCTCCCTGGGCGCTGATGCCGTCTTCGACTCTAGCGAAGCAAGCATCACGGAGCAGGTGCTGGCGAAGACCGGGGACCGAGGCGTCGACGTAGTCTTCGAGACCTCTGGGGCGCAGGCGGCGTTGGACACTGCCGTCGAGTCGGTGAGGTCGGGCGGCCGGATCGCCACCCTAGCAATCCGGCCGGATAAGGCGGAGATCGACCTCATCGAGTTCTTCTACCGCGAGATCACGCTTGTAGGCAGCCTCTGCTACGCGACGTCTGATTTTCCGGCGGTGATCGCTGCACTCGCGGATGGGCGTCTTTCCGGTGCGGAACAGCTCATCAGCGCACGAATCCCGCTCGAGAATGTCGTGGAAGACGGGTTTCACGCACTCATCGAGGGGCGCGATAAGCACGTGAAAATCTTGGTTCACCCAGGCGCAACGAGGCTCGACTAAGTATACACTGCGCCGCCCCCCGGAGTGCCCGGAGCGGTGTATCCCGCAGGGCGGCTATCTCAAAGTCCGGCGAGTTGGTGTTTGTGTTCGGGGTCGCGCATTGCGGTGCGTGGTGTGCAGCGCGCCCGCGGTGATGATCATGTTGCTCACGGCACCCAGCTGGTGGATCAGGCCGGCTATGTCAGCGCTGGTCGAATGTTGAGCCGTTTCGCTGGGCGAAACTGAGCCACGTTGATGCTGGTTATTCTGCCGTATTTTCGGGTCGTGTCGAGGGCAGCGATTCGATCTGATGGTTCTTCAGCCGGTAGCTGGAGCCTTTGAGCGTGAGGACCTCGGCATGGTGGACGATGCGGTCGATCATTGCGGACGGGACGACCTGGTCGCCGAAGACATCGTCCCAGCGGGCGAAGCTCAGGTTGGAGGTCAGGATCAGGGAGGGGTGTCCGTAGCGTGAGGACACCAGCTGGAAGAACAGGCCCCACACGGCGATCGTCGTGAGCGTGCGTGAGTCGGCGGCCAGCACACGGCCACGCCTAGGATCTCCCAGAGCGGGTACCGGCGGCCACGCCGAGCACGCGGATCCGGAACCGAGGCTAGTACCCCAAGAGCGATTCAGGATCCGGCATCTCGGTAATGTCAGCGATGTAAAGGGTCGAGATCAGCGAAGATGGCATCAGGAACTCCTGCACATCCGGGACGGCTGACGCTCCCCGGATTAACGGCTCATCAACTTTTGGCGTGGTGTACCTGAATTGAAGGGGCTCGCAGTCCTGCGAGCGTAGGTGTTGTCGAGACATCTATTGCTTAGGACTACGAGCCTTGTTACAGGTTACGCGTGAGGTCGACGCTGCGTCGATTTGTTCAATCTTGAGGGCCATGTTGTGCTGTCCGCCGAGCGGACGGCAGCAGGACGCAGTGTGCTGGTGGAGCCGGTGGAGCGGGAAGGGCCATGCCCGTCGTCCGGCGTGTTTTCTTCCGTGGTGCATTCGTCCGGTGCACCGTGTCCGCGACGTTCAGTGTGGCGGCGGATCATTGGAGGTGCTGGTCCCCAAGCGCCGTCTGCTCTGCCGTGAGCAGCAGTGTCCACGCCGTTCATTTGTGCAGATCACTCAGCAGTTGCCGCTGCGGGCCCGGGACACGACCCGTTGGTTGAGGACATTGTCGATGCTCTGGCCGTCGAGTTGCGTGCGGTCTCCCGTGGCTTCCCAGTCAGTGTCTCGTGGACGACCGCGATGCGCATCGTCTCCGGCACCGCTGCGCTGGAAGGAAACGTGGACCGGCGCCTGGTACGTCGGCTTGGGGTCGATGAACACCGCTTCCGCACCGTGCGCTACCTCAAGGACGACGATGGCAAAGTCATCCGGGTCGAGCCTTGGTCGATCGTGTTCACCGATCTGGACTCCGCGGCGATCCTCGACATTGTCGACGGCCGGCGCGGCCAGGCTGTCAGGGAATGGATCGGAGCCCGGCCACGCTAGTGGCGCAAGCGCATCGAGATGATGCCTATGGACATGTCCAGCGAGTTTCGCCGGGCGGTGCGGAGCGCGCTGCCGAAAGCGCTGATCACCGTAGATCATTGGCTCGTGGTGGCGCGGGCGAACCAGATGATCACCGACGTGGGCCGGCGCCGCTCCCACGACCTGCACGGATGACGGGGCAGGGCGAGCGATCCGCCGTGGAAATACCGGAAGCTGCTCACGTGCAATCAGGAACGGATGTCCCTTGCCCAGCGGGGGCGGCTGAAGGAAATCATCGCCTCCGACATCGAACTAGGAGTCGTCTGGGGCATCAAGGAACACGTCCGCCAATTGCTGTGGACCCGCACCATCAATGACTTTCAGCGAGCCTGGGCAGCCGCTGGAGCACGCGGTGAAGGCCACGAAGATGCGTGAGGCAAAATCAATGTTCGCTACCTTGAAAATGTGCGCCGGGAATTGCTGTCCTTCTGCCGCAGCCGTGTGACGAACGCCCGCAGCGCGGCAGCCAATCTGACGGCCAAGAACCTCAAACGAATCGGGCGCGGGTACAGAAACCATGGCCATTATCGGCTCCGGTTATTGTTGTACACGGCAGCCCAACAAGCCTGCTGAACACCTGCAACCACGCTAAAAGTGGAAGAGCCGGTTAACAAAAGTTCCTCCCCATCGGTAGCCGCCGCCGGGCATCGCTCGGTTAGCGTTCAGGGATTGACCGAATATGGGACATCGCAGGGTTCTCGGTTTCATGGATACTTGACGAAACACTCCAGATGATCCGGAGCTACAACGGCGTAAGTACATCTCATTGGCCGGGCTCGCATATGCAACTACTAGCCCATCGAACCAACAATTCACACACGAGGAAAGGAACATCAGGAATGACTGGAAAGCTCGAAGGAAAGAACGCAGCCGTCACCGGTGGCGGCTCCGGCATGGGCCGCGCTATCTCACAGCGGTTCGCTCGCGAGGGTGCGCGCGTCGCGGTGCTCGATCTGAATCTCGCCAGCGCGCAAGAGACCGTGGACTCGATCTCGGCTGCCGGCGGCAACGCCTTCGCAATCTCAGCGAACGTCGCGCAAGCAGGCTCGGTTACTACGGCCAGCGAGGCCGTGTTCGCAGAGGTCGACGGCGTGGACGTTCTCGTGAACAACGCGGGAATTCTCGACGATTACGCGCCACTCCTGGATACCAACGAAGAGCTTTGGGACCGCATCATCGATGTCGACCTGAAGAGCCTGTATCTGGTCACGCGCGCCTTCCTCCCCTCGATGATTGAGCGCGGTGGGGGCGCCGTGGTAAACACGGCCTCGATCGCCGGAATCGTTGCGGGCGGTGGCGGTGTCGCGTACACCGCAGCGAAGCACGGCGTCATCGGCCTCACGAAGTCACTCACCCACGATTACGGACGTAAGGGAATCCGTGCGAACGCGATCTGCCCAGGCGCGATCGAAACCGGGATGACAAAGCAGATTTTTGCAGAGGGCAGCGCCGACGTGATGGAGTCCGTGAACTCTGTGGCAGCCGGCCGTTATGCTCAGCCGGAAGAGGTCGCCAACCTCGTCACCTTCCTTGCGAGTGACGAAGCAAGCTTTGTGTACGGTGCAACCTACGTGATCGACGGCGGCTGGACCGTCGTCTGACGAGGAGGGGAATCTACTGGGGCGGAGCCGTTCCGTCCTTAACGAATGATTGTGAACGGAAGGGAGATTACATGACTGGAAGGCTAGAAGGAAAGGTCGCATTGATCAGCGGGGCGGCCCAGGGCATGGGGTCGACCCACGCACGGAGCATCATCGCGGAGGGCGGCAAGGTGGTGATCGGCGACATCGATGATGTGCTGGGCGAGAAGCTCGTCGGTGAGCTCGGAGCCGACGCTTCATACGTGCATCTGGACGTGACGAGTTCGGAAGATTGGGCTAATGCGGTCGAGCACGCGATTTCCCGATTCGGAAAGCTCAATGTCCTCGTGAACAATGCCGGTATTCTCAACGGAAGCCCGATCGCCGAGTTCTCCGATGAGGACTGGGATCTGATCATCGGCATTAACTTGACCGGAGTGTTCAAAGGTATCCGTGCCGCGAAGAACGCGCTCGCGCGTTCCGCCCCGAGCTCGATCATCAACATCTCCTCCACCGCCGGGATCAAGGGATTCCCGGGGATCTCGGGATATCAAGCCTCAAAATTCGGCGTGCGTGGCCTCACGAAGGGTCTCGCTGTGGAACTTGCAGGTGAGGGCATCCGAGTGAACTCGATACATCCGGGCAACGTGAACACTCGAATGCTTGAGGGGCTCTACGATGGGTTTCCCCATGTGCCCATGCAGCGGCCGGCAGAACCAGAAGAGATCGCGAACCTCGTGCTATACCTTGCAAGTAATGAGAGCTCGTTCTCGACGGGGGCGGAGTTCATCGCCGACGGGGGAGAGCTTGCCGGAGCGCCGAACCCGTTCGCGTAATGGGCTCGGTGGATAACCCGCATTCGAGGCCCTTCGGGCGAAGGCTTCACGCTCTTCCCCCGAAGGGCCCTGAATTGTACTCCAGGGTGCGCCTCACCGTGATGGCGTCGACCCACAGGAGCAATTCTCCTGAGCCTTGATCCACCGATTCGATTCGGGGCCGTCGGGGCTTTGTAGTCTCTGGGGTGACTGGCGCGGCGCTCGTGTTTTGGGGCGTGCGTGTGCTGCCAGCCGGTGCTTTGGGAATTACACCTGGGGTCTCGGTTACGCCTCTCTGGAGCGTGCCTGGTTTGGTCGACATGGAAGAGGTTTGCCCGTGTTCCTAAAGGGAGGAAAATGTTCTTATGGGTTCGACGCGGAGAAGTTTCACGGATGAGTACAAGCGTGACGCGATAGCCTTGATTACGATGGCGCGTATTCCGTCAGCGAAGTGGCAAAGAAGCTTGATACAGTGAAACATCGATCAGGAAGTGGATGAAGAAGATAGCGCCGCCGGCCGAAGATGCCGGCGAGGAACCGCTGAGCGAATCGGAACCGCCGAACTGGAACGTTACGGAAAGACCACGCGAAACTGGAAGTGCAGCTCCATTTCGCAAAAAATGTCTCGACCTGGTTCGCGAAAGGCCAGCAGTGAAATTCGCTGCGATCGCGGACTGGGCTGATTCCGATGAATTCGATGTGTCGTTCATGTGTGACGAACTGGATGTCTCCAGATCCGGTGAGGGCGTCAGATTGATTGTGTAAGGCAACTAGCCTAAAAGTGATTGAAAGGATCATTGTGGCTGTTCCAGCTGCAACCGCTCGCTCACGCTCCCTGCACCGCTTGCAGCGGCGTGGTTGCGGGCGCTGACGGCGAGGTTCACCGGTGAAATCTGCGGCGGCCGCGGCAGTGTTCATGGCATGCCCTATCGCTGCCACGGGCAGGGTACGGGCCAGCAGCAGTACCTCGGTCAGCGCAGGGGTGCCCTCGCGGTCGCCGAGGACCCGGCGGGCCCTGTCCCAGAACTTCTGATGGCCGGCAGTGAACGCACCAGGCACGGGCTGCGGCCAGGGCGGTGGAGCCGGCCAGTGCACCGGGCTTGCGGGTCTGGACCTCCAGATAGTGGTCCAGTTCCAGCACGTGCATTACTTGGCGATGGCCCGCACGTGGGAAGTGACCCGGGCACCGTCGACGAAGACCTCCACCCGGCGGGCTCCGAGCCGTACCGAGACCCGGCGGCCGGCGTACCGGGCCAGGTACTGAATAGTAGGACTGGCGCACGCAGACCATCGCCTTGGCATCGACCTTGCAGGAAAGTGCCTCTGCCGCCTCAAACCGGTCGGCCGGCAGCCGGCGCAGCACGGCTGTCTCCTCTGCGAACATCGCCTCGACGGTGGCCGGTTTGCTGCCGATGACCCGCTTATCGTCCTTTGGCGTCACGGACGGCCATGAACTCGTTGAGCTCGGCGATCGTGGCGAACTCCGGCACCGGAGTCAGCCAGCGGCGCCGGTACCGGCCGACCTCGCCTTCGACCCCACCCTTCTCATGGGCACCCTCGACACCAGGACGGCAGAAAAACGACTCGAACCCATAGTGAGAACGCATGGCGATGAATTTCGGGTTCTCCACCCGCTCCCGTCCCAGCAGCAGCCGGATCACTGCCGGTTTGAGATTGTCATACCGGATCTGGGCCACGGGAACTCCGCCGAACCGTTCGAAGGCCAACACGTGCCCGTCCAGGAACATCTCCTGGGCCTGATTCGCGTAAGCAACGTGCACAGCCTTCCCCGAATAGGACAGGCGCATCACGAACATCCACAACTTCATCCGGATCCCGGCGATCACGGCTCAAAACTCACCGAAATCAACCTCTGCCTCGGCACCGGCTCGATGGGTCTGGTGGACAGCCCCGTCGGCCACCGCGGCGGTCAGTTCCTTCCGGATCCGGGACACGGCATGCGTGACCGTGGACTCAGCGATCTGCGCGCCGTGTTCTTCAACCAGCCGCTGCCAGATCCTGCGGCCGGTATGGCGCTGTTTCACCGGCGCTGTCAGATCGTCCTTCAACCAGCCGGTAATGATCGCCTCCCACGGTGCGAGTACCGGGGACCGGCGGACCGGGGTCTTCCGTGCCGGCGGTTCGGCGCATGCAAGCGCAGCACGCACCGTGCGCCGGTGCATCCGGTGCGCTTTGGCCAGCTCGCGGATGGACATGTCTTTATCTCTCCGATCCCGACGGATACGCTCGAATTGCTCCACTCTCGATCTCTCTTTCAAACCCGTACCTTCCACTCGCCTTGGCAGACGAGCAGAACGCTACGGGTCGGGTCGAGGGTGGGGCCAAATCAGACTGCAAAAACCCTCAAAAGTGGGGCCAAATCAGACTGCCATACTCAGTGGGACCCCGGGCGCCATGCTTTGCCGCGTCGGGCGTCCGGGTTCGAGACAACATTCCGCTACGTGTGGATCACGGATTTCCTTTGTCCGAGGAGCGGAAACGGGTCGGGCCGTTTCAGTGTTTATCCGCGCACCCATAGCTGTGACGGAGGCTCCCGTTCCGCACCGGGGCGGTTGTGGCCGGCGCCTGGGAATGAACTGCTCCCCGAAAGTTGGACTGAAAAATCAGTTTCGACTCTCGGGGAGCAGTTCAGCTCCGGGGAGCGGGCGTTTCCACATGTGCTCCGCCGTCTTCACGGCCCGTCTATCGGGCACCTCTTCCGGGTCCTCTTCCCGCGCGCGGCCGAACACGCAAGAATGAACGCGGATCGGAACGAGCGGCATCCACAACGGAAGGCAGACCCATGGCACTGGACCTGAATCCCTACCTGCAGTTCAGCGGCAAGGCCGCGGAGGCGATCGAGTTCTACCACTCCGTGTTCGGCGGGGACATGAACAAGATGACGTACGCCGAGGGAATGGGCGACGACAACCCCGAGACCGGCGCGAAGATCATGCACTCGTCGGTGTTCGTAGACCGCGGCTTCCTGTTGATGGCCTCGGACGTGCCGGCCGATATGTCCGCGGCCGACAACGGTTACATTTGCCTCAGCTCCAGCGGCGAAGACCCGGGCGAGGACGCCAAGCTGCGGAGCTATTGGGAGGGCCTGAGCGACGGCGCGAGCATCAACCAGCCGCTCGAGCAGGCCCCGTGGGGCGACTACTTCGGGCAGCTCACGGACCGCTTCGGCGTGAACTGGATGGTCAACATCACCGCTCCGGAAAACGCCGGTTCAGCCCAGTAACCGTCAGCCGGCAGAATGAGGAACAAATGGGCATCATGGAATTTGACCGCTACCCGCTGACCTTCGGCCCCAGCCCGGTCCACCATCTGCCGAGGTTGACCAAACATTTGGGCGGCGCGCAGCTCTGGGCCAAGCGGGAGGACGTGAACTCCGGCCTGGCCTTCGGCGGCAACAAAACCCGCAAGCTGGAGTACATCGTCCCGGACATCCTCGCGGAAGGCGCGGACACCATCGTCTCCATCGGCGGCTTCCAGTCCAACCACACCCGGCAGGTGGCGGCAGTGGCCGCGACACTCGGTTTGAAGGCCCTGCTGGTGCAGGAGAACTGGGTGGACTGGCCGGATCCGCTGAACGACCGCGTCGGCAACATCCTGCTGTCGCGGCTGATGGGCGCGGACGTGCGGCTCGACCCGTCCGGCTTCGACATCGGGATTCGAGACTCGTGGCAGAACGCCATCGCGGAGGTGGAGGCAGCGGGCGGCAAGCCCTACCCCATCCCGGCCGGCGCCTCAGAGCACAAGCTCGGCGGACTCGGCTTCGCCAACTGGGCCTACGAGGTGCAGCAGCAGGAAGAGGAACTCGGCGTCTTCTTCGACACCATCGTGGTCTGCACCGTCACGGGCTCCACCCACGCCGGCATGATCGCCGGGTTCGCCGCTTTGCAGGACGCGGGCGGCCGCCCGCGCCGCGTGATCGGCATCGACGCCTCCGCCACCCTGCCCAAGACCCGCGAGCAGGTCGGCCGCATCGCCCGCAACACCGCCAAGCTCATCGGACTCGAGCGGGAACTGCACGACGACGAGATCACCGTGCTGGAAGGCTGGGCGGGCGACGTCTACGGCATCCCGGTCGATTCCACCCTCGAAGCCATGCGGCTCAGCGCCTCACTCGAAGCGATGATCACGGACCCGGTCTACGAGGGCAAGTCCATGGCCGGCATGATCGACCTGGTCAGCAGCAAGCAGATCCCCGCCGACAGCAACGTGCTCTACGCCCACCTCGGCGGCCAACCGGCCCTCAACGCCTACAGCGGCCTGTTCAGGAGCTAAAACAACGACGGCGGCGCTCACCTGAGCGCCGCCGGCCCCGGATCCCCGGTTGCTTGCAGACCCTGTGGGCAGCTATTGGTTACGGCAGCCGCCCGGGCCTAGGCCGGACTGCGGCACCCGCCTCTTCGGGCCGGAGTTCTACCGGGCTGAGCAGCAGTGCGGGACCGCGATGGAGAACGCCATCCGACAGCGGCTGGCAGCGGAGTCCTCCCCGTCCGCGCATGGCTGAGTGGGCGCCGGGTGCGAGCATCCGGTCCATCCAGACGCAAGGGTGGGCGTGCCGGCCACCCCGGAAACGCACCTGTTCGCCGCGGGATTCCACCGCGAACTCCTCACCGATCAGCGGCGCCAGTTGGGCGCCCCGCAGCACCATATTCCGCCGCGCCAGAAGCGGATCAAACGGCTCGCAGCCCAACTCGGCGGCGATGGCTTCGAGGGACTCCACGGCCATGAAAGTCACCGCCGCATCCATGTGCGCGGCCTTGCCGAAGAACCTGTCACCCACAATGCCCTTGCCCGCCACTACTTTCGCCCGGTCAAGATCTGCCGTAGGTACCTCTGCCGCGCCATCCTTGGCCCGGCCAAAGTAGGCATGCCCCGGCGACACCAGCAGGTGCAGGATTTCGATGGGGTACCTGTACGTAGTGCTCACAACACCAGCATTCCGTACAGCGAGGACCGCTGCAGCTTGTTAGCTCGGGTTCTCTTTGCGCGGGTACTTTCAGCGGATCAGTTGGATCAAGCCGATGAAAAGAATGGTCACAGCCAGTACTGCCAGCACCTGCCACAGCCATACGCTTTTCCGGTGAGCGGGCCTTCGGTGCACTTCGTGCTGGTACTCGACCGCATCCAGGGCCAGGCCGATGAGGACGGCACCGCCAAGGTTCAACCAAAACCCGTTGCCGCCTAAATCGAAAAGAGTGATGAACAGAAAAATGAAGGCGGTCCAGAGCACGTCGCGGAATACTTTACCTGCACTGGAAAACTTCCACTGCAGGTAGTATTTCGGCCTTTGCTGCGTTTCTGCGGTGGCGGTTTGATCGTGGGCGGTCATGCATTTCCTCCGGGCTTGGTCTGCCGTCATTCTGCCATGCCGCGGCTGAGGGCTAGCTTTGGGCGAGCCCTACGATCCATTCGGGCGTTGGTTCCCCCAGTTTCCTGTCGGTCACCACGCGGAGTTTGGCGGCTTGGATCCTGACACGGCCCGTCAGTAAGGACTCAGCGGCCTTAGGGGAGGGCGGCACGGCGTCCGCGTCTGCAAGGGCTGTGGCCTTCTGAGCCAAACTGTCGTTCGAGGCGACCTGAAGGATCCGAGCCTCTTCTTCGCCAGCGAGGTCGCTCTCGGCGAGGAGCGCCAAAACTCCCAACCCGATCACCCTCCGGTCAAGGTTGGAGGCCATGGATGCATCCAATGCCCACTCGGCCCGCTCCCACCACTGTGCCCGACGGTTTGCTTCCGCCTGCGTCTGCATGCTGCGCCAACCGATGAAGGCAGCGATGACGGCAGCCAAAAGGATTGCCAGCGGACCCAGCGAGGCGAGAACGTCCCACCCGTCCGGGCCATCGTTCCGGACCACTACTTCCACTGGATCGGGAACCTGCAGCGCGACCATGGCTCCAATCTAGGGCACCATCTGGTGAAAGGTACCGAGCTCCGTGAGGGACACAGGTTTCCACTGACATCTTTAATTGGGCGAGGTCTTATGGATCCGGGGATTAGACACCCGCCCGAAAGCTGGGATGATCAGGCCATGAGCAAGAATCAACTGATGATTACCTCGGATCTGGCACGTGCGGCACGTGCCCTGACGCAGGTTTCCACCAAGGTCATCGCGAGCTCCGCGGGCTTGGACAAGCAGCAGGTGCAGGAGTTTGAGAAGGGCAACCTCACGTTGACGCCCGAACAGAATGAGCAACTACGCCGGGCACTGGGACAGTTCGGTGTGGTCTTCATCGAGGACGATGACCACGGCGGCTACGGCGTCCGTCGCAAGTTCAACTCCACCAAGGTCAAGCGCCTGGAAACGTGGGAAGGCGAAGGCGGAACCGTGGACGAGGACGGCATCTAGGGCACTCCGCCCCACGAAGACGAGGTAGATTGCTGCGGCGGGCGTCCGGCCGGATGGTTCCGACCGGACACCCGCGACTAGGTCCGATGTCGTGAGGCGCTACACGACCACTAGTTGACTCAGGCGCTGGCCTTCACAGCGTGGTCGGTGGAGATGCCGCGGCGCTTGTCGAAGACCGTTGCACCGACTTCCTGTTCCGCCTGGTTGTTGATCGAGAGGTCGATGCCGGGGCGGTCGCGCAGGATCAGCACGGCGATGATGGACACGATCGTCATGCCGAACAGATACATCGAGACCGAGCTGCTGGCCCCGGTGGCGTTGATCAGCGCCTGTGCAATGGTGGGGGCGAAGGCTCCGCCGAGGATGGCGCCGAGTGCATAGGCGATCGAGACGCCGGAGTAGCGGACCGAGGCCGGGAAGATCTCGCTATACCACGCTGCCTGCGGTCCGTAGCCGAGGCCGAGGCCGACGGTGAACAGGCCGAGAGCCAGGTAGAGCATGCCCAGTGAGCCAGTGTCGATCAGCCAGAACAGCGGGAAGACGGTCAGCAACTGGGCGCTGAACCCGATCAGGTAGGTGCGCTTGCGGCCGATCTTGTCGGCGAGGACGCCGGCCAATGCGGTGAAGATGAACCACATAGCGGAGGCGAAGGTGACGGCCAGCAGCACGTCCGTGCGCTCCATACCCACCGCGTCGGAGGTGGCGTAGCTCGGGATGAAACCGCCGGTGGCCATGTAGCCGGCGGCGTTGTTGCCCGCGAAGACCAGCGCGGCCAGAATGACCAGCAGCCAGTGCTTGCGGAACAGCTCGACGACGGGGACCTTGGTCTGCTGCTTCTTCGCAGCGATCTCCTTGAACACCGGCGATTCGTCTACCGAGCGGCGGACCAAGTAACCGACGGCGATCAGCACGACGCTCAGCAGGAACGGAACCCGCCAGCCCCACTCGAGGAAGGCATCGCCGGGGGCGATGACGCCGGTCATCAACGTGGTGACGCCGGAGGCCAGCAGCATCCCCAGCGGTACACCCAGCTGGGGGAAGGAGCCGGCCCGGCCACGGCGATCACGGGGAGCATGCTCCACGGCCATCAGCACGGCGCCGCCCCATTCACCGCCGGCAGAAATGCCCTGCAGGATGCGCAGCAGCAGCAATAGGACCGGTGCCAGAACCCCTGCGGTCTCGTAGGTCGGCAGCACACCGATCAGCGTGGTGGCCGCACCCATCAGGATCAGGGTGATGACCAGCATGGCGCGGCGGCCAAGCTTGTCGCCGTAGTGACCGGCCAGGAAGGCGCCCAGCGGCCGGAAAAGGAAGCTGATGCCCACGGAGGCGAAGGCCAGCAGCAGGCCAATGGATTCGCCCGCTGGCTCGAAGAACAGGTGCGCGAAGACCAAGCCAGCCGCGGTGGCGTAGATGAAGAAGTCGTACCACTCGATGGTGGTGCCGATAATCGTGGCAAACGCGACGCGGCGCTGGTTCGCGGCGGACGAATGCCTGAGAGCAGCAGTGCTCATGGATTTCCCCTTTGATAGTCAAACTGTGGTGTCGGTGTCGGCCGACAATTGAACGGGTTAGGAGTTTGGCGCTAGATGGTGACGGACTGTTGCTTGGAGTAGGTCTTGAGGTCGAAGTCCGGGTCCGCAGCCTGTTCAGGGGTGAGGGTGCGGCCAGCGGAGAGCAGGCGGCGGGCGGCCATGTGGTCGGCAGGCTGGTTGACTGATTCGACCGCGGCCAAGACCCCGTTGCGGAAGCAGAACACGGAGAACTTCTCCTCCGCCGGGTTCCCGCGGAGCACGGTCTGGTCGCCGGGGGCTACCAGGCCGGCGATCTGCAGACGCAGATGGCCCTGATTGGACCAGAACCAGGGCAGGTCCGCGTAACCGCCGGACGCGCCCCCGGACCCGGCGCCGGGCTTGGAGTCGGTGCCGGGCTTGGAGTCGGGCGCGCCGCCGGGTTCTGCGCCGAGGATGGCGTGGGCGGCGTGGCGGGCCTGGTCGGTGGCGTTCTGCACGGATTCGAGCCGGGCTCGGGTGCCGGCGTGGACGTTGGGGAAGGACGCGCAGTCGCCGAGGGCGTAGATGTCAGGGTCGGACGTGCGCAGTGACCCGTCGACCACGATGCCGTTCTCGACCTCGAGGCCCGCGGCTGCCGCGAGTTCGGTGCGCGGGGTGACGCCGACGCCGACCAGCACCAGGTCGGCGGGGTAGCGGAGCCCGGTGGTGGACACCGCGGCGGTGACGTGCCCGGTGTTGTCGCCGTCGAAGGAAGCGATGCCTTCGCCCAGCCGGAGGGTCACGCCGAGGCGTTGGTGGGCGTCGGCGAAGAAGCCGCTCATGACCGGGGTCAGGGCGCGGCCCATCGGCCGGTCGGCGTACTCGAGCACGGTGACGTCCAGGCCCCGGGCGCGGGCGGCGGCGGCGAACTCCAGCCCGATGAACCCGGCACCGATGACGACGACGGAGCGGACCGTGTCGAGGCGGGCGTGCAGGGCCTGGGCGTCGGTGAGGGTGCGCAGGCCGTGGATGCCGGTCAGTCCGGCTCCGGGGACGGTGAGTTCGCGGTTGGCGGCGCCGGTGGCCAGGACCAGTGTGGAATAGGCCACGGTGGTGCCGTCGTCGAGGGTGACGGTCTTGGCGGTCCGGTCGATGGAGGTGACGTGCACGCCGAGGCGGGCATCGACGTCGTTGGTGGTGAAGAACTTTTCCGGGCGCAAGGGGAGCGGGACCGGGTGCTTGCCGGCGGCGAGGTAGTCCTTGGACAGCGGCGGGCGCTGGTACGGGTGGTGCGGTTCTTCGCCGAGCAAGGTGATCGCGGCGGTGTAGCCTTCCTTGCGCAGCGAATCCACCAGCTGGATGCCGGCCTGGCCGTTGCCAACAACAACAATGTTCCCCAGTGTGCTCATGGGCTTGTCCTAGATCTGGTCTTCGGGGACGTCGACTTCGATCTGCTCGAGCCCTTCGCCGGCCTTGATTTGGCAGCCGAGCCGGCTGCGGGTTTCGTCGCGCGGGCCGGCGGTGCAGTCGAGCATTTCCGCTTCGTCCTCGCTGATCTCCGGCAGCCCGTCGAGGTACTCTGGCCGGACATAAACGTGGCAGGTGGCGCACATGGCCTGGCCGCCGCATTCGCCGACTATGCCGGCGACGCCATTGGTCACGGCGGCCCGCATCAGGGACGTGCCAGGGTCGACGTCGAGGACGTCAACGTTGCCGTCCGAGTGGTGGAAGCTGATCTTTGCCATTGGTTCTTCTGCTTTCTAGTTCCAGGTGACGGGCAGGCTGGTGAGGCCGCGGAAGACCCAGCCGTCCCAGCTTTCCGTCCGGGTCTCGTCGGTGCGGAGGCTGGGGAAGCGTTTGTACGCCAGCGGTACGGCAATCTGGCCGATGGAGGTTTTGGCCGCCCAGTGCCCGGCGCACAGGTGGACGCCGCTGCCGAAGGCCAAGTGGGAGGTTTTGGGCCTGAAGATGTTGAACTCGTCGGCCGTGGGGCCGAAGTGGGCGGTGTCCCGGTTGGCAGATCCGACAACAACACCGAGACCCGCGCCGGCCGGAAGCCGGACGCCGCACAGCGTGGTTTCCCGGGTGGTCTCACGCGGGTACATGCCGATGGGGGAGCGCCAGCGCACGGTCTCGTCGAACACGGCGGGCCAGAGGGAGTCGTCGGTTAGGACCCTATCCAGCTGCTCGGAGTGCTGGCTCAGTGCCCACACGATGTTGGTCACCATGTGTTGCGGCTCGTTCATCCCGCCGGAGATGGTGAGTTTGACGTTGGCGGCCACGTTGTCGAACGGCAGCCCGCTGTTGGCCAGCGCCGAGGTCATCGACGCGTTGGGGTGCTGCTGATAGAACGGGATGAGTTCGTCAAGGATGGCATCCAGTTCGGCCTGCGATGCGTCGCAGCGGTCCCAAATGGCCTGATCGTTCAGGACGTTTCCAGAACCGGCAATGAAGTCATGGGACCAGCGGCGCATCTGCTCGACGGCGACGTCCTTGAGACCGAGCAAGTCAATCAGGTTCTGAGAGGCCACCGGCGCCGCGTAGTCGCGGTTGAGGTCGGCCCTGTCCGGGCCCATGTCCTCCAACACATCCAGATAAGTCTGTGCGTTGCGTTCGAAGACCGGTGCCCAAGCTTCCTTGATGTTCTTAGGGCGCAGCACCGGATTGATCGGGGCGCGGTCGGCGGCGTGCTCCGGATCGTCCTTGCGCAGCATCGGCTGCGCGCCAAGTGCCCGGTTCATCGCGGCGCCACTGACGTTGGCACTGAAGATTTCCTGATCCATCTCCACTGCGTGGCAGCCCTCGTAGTTGGTCACGAGAAACTTCTTGATCGCCGGAACCCAGGCGACCGGCGACTCTTGCCGCAGCCGCTCGTAGGTCGGGTAGGGATCGGCCATCATCCGAACCGGGTCAACCCAGTCCGCCACCGGGTAGGGTGCATTCGGCGTGGACTCGGCAAGCGAAGTAGCAGCAAGTGCCGCGCCGCGGGTGTCCGAGATTTCCAAGGGTGCGACGGCGGCGGTGCTGCCGGAATCTGCTCCATAGCCGAAGGGGCATCGGCCGTCGAGGGCGGTAGACATCTGTCCTCCTGGTATCAACTACATCTTGGTGACTAGTGTCACGCGCGTTCTTCTCCTAGTAAACTGCGGATATTCGGACAACTTCTTCGATTTAGTAGGATTACATGCCAAAGTTCACCTTGCGGCAGCTGGAACTCTTTGCCGCCCTTCCGGACCATGACACGTTGAGCTCTGCCGCGGCGGCGCTGCACATTTCCGAATCTGCCCTCTCCCATGCGCTCAGCGAATTGGAGGCGGCAGTAGGGGAGCAGCTGTGTGTACGCCGGAAAGCCCGAGGTATGCGGCTAACCCAGGCGGGCCAATATCTTGCTGCCAGGGCCCGCACCATCTTGAAGGAAACCGACGGGCTGGTCAGCGAGTTGGCCGGCGTCGGAGGGCAACTGAAGGGCCCCGTGGCACTGGGGTGCTACATCGGGCTGGCCAGCAACGTGTTGCCGTCAGTCTTAGAAGGGTTTGGCAAGCTGCACCCCGACGTGGACATCAGCATCACGGTAGGCGATCACGGCGACCTGTTGCCGAAGCTGGAAACAGGAGCCCTGGATGCCGCGATCGTCTACGGCATCGGCATGCCCGCGAGCCTGCAGCGGCAGGAGATCTACAAGACCGAAGTGATGGCCATCCTCGCCGGGTCGCACCCGCTGGCCGCAAAGCCGGACATCGACCTGGCAGAGCTCGCCCCGGAACCGCTGATCATGCTCGAATCGCAACCCAGCACCGGCTACACCCAGCTGATGTTCGACGAACGCGGGCTCACTCCTAACTATGCGGCGCGTGTGCCGCAGATCGACCTGGTCCGCGCGCTGGTGGGCCGCGGGCTGGGCTACAGCCTGCTGATGTCAAGGCCCAACCAGATACCCGTCACCACGGAGGGACTGCCTATTGTCTCCAGGCCGTTGCGTCCCCGGGCCGGGGTCACCTCCGTGGTCGCCGTCTGGCCCGACGGCGTGGCCCTCAGCGCCCGCGCGCGTGCGGTCATGGACTATGCCACCGAAGTGCTGGAAGGGATCGAAACGGTCTGACCCTTAGGGGCTGGAAATAACGACGGCGGTGGACAGCTCTGCGGGAAGGTGCAGTAGCGATCCGCCTGCGCCGAGCTCGCGGCCATCGTGTCCCTCAGCCCGGCTGCTTAACTGGCTTTGCCCTCGGCGATTCTTACGATGTGTTCAGCAGTCTTCTTGCCGGTCTTCTTGTCCAGCTTCACTATCAACGCCGCCTGCAAACCTGCCAAGGGGAGCAACAGCGGCGCGTACGGCAAGAGGACGTCGGCATCTGGCTGCAGCCGGATTAGGAGCCCCTCGACTGCGTCTGAGAACCATCCCATAACCGGAGCCTATGCGCCGCTTCTGTTTGTAATGGAGGCGACAGAAGCCAACGACAAAACAAGGAACCCGGGCGCTCACCTGACGGCCGGGCGGAGAGTCTGTGATGCCGGCGGCGAGACAAAGCCTGATTTGACGGCCGCCGCCGGACGGTGGTTGCGACTCTAGGCCGCGCCCGTAGCGTGGGCGACTTCTCCAGGACAACCATGAGTCCGGAAACTCTTCGTCCAGAGCTTGGACCGGGGTACCGTCATCCGCCGGACCCTCGAAATCCTTGCGCGGCACGCTGGCATCTACAAGGATGCCTGTTATCCCGTGCTGCGAAGAAGGAGCCGACGCGATGACAAAGTATTTGATCTCGTTTCCCAGTGACGCGATGGTCGTCACCGAAGAAGAGCTGCCGGCCGTTTCGGGTGCTGCGCACGCGGTGGTGCAGGAGGCGAAGGACGCCGGCGTGTGGGTGTTCGGCGGTGGCATCGATGACAGCGTCCCGCCAGTGATGGTCGACGGCGATGGCACCGTGAGCGAGGGCACCTACCCCCAGACGGCGCAACTCGAAGGCGGCTACTCGGTTCTGGAACTGCCCTCGTATGACGCGGCGTTGGAGTGGGCCGTGAAGTTCGCGGTCGCTTGCCGGTGTGCCCAGGAGGTGCGGGTCTTCGGATACGACCCTGCCAGCTAGGTCTCTGCGACGCGGTTGGCCCCCAGAACGTGCCACGAACACTGCCAGGTGCGGCTCTTTAGGCAGAGCCGCACCCACAAAGCGTTCCCTCGTTTTAATTGAACTCAAGGCCGAGTAGTGCGTTCTCGGTGACCTCGGGCAGCGCCGGGTGAATCCAGTACTGCTTGGCCGCGAAATCGCGGACGTCCAAGTCAAAGGCGAGCACGGTGATCATCTGCTGGATCAAGGTGGAGGCTTGGGGCCCCATGTAGTGCGCGCCGAGCAGCTTCCCGGTGTCGCGGTCTGCGATCAGTTTGCAGATGCCGGTGGTGTCTTCCATGGCCCAGCCGTAGGCGACATCCCCGTACTTCTGCACCTTGACCGTCACGTTGTGGCCCTGTTCTCGGGCCTGCTCCTCGGTCAGCCCGACGGTGGCGACCTGCGGGTGCGTGAAGGTGGCCGCGGGAACGTGGTCGTGCGGCATCTTTCGCAGATTGTCCGGGTGGAGCAGGTTGTGCCGCACGGCACGCATCTCCGCGTTGGCCACGTGCTTGAGCATGTAGGGCGAGGATACATCGCCGAGGGCCCAGACACCCTGGGCGGTGGTCGAGCGGCCGTACTCGTCGACGCGGACACGTCCGTCGTCGGTCATTTCGATCCCGGCAGAGGCCAGGTCCAATTGGTCACCGTTGGGCACGCGCCCGGTGGCCACCAGCAGTACTTCCGCGGTGACGGAGGTGCCGTCGTCGAGCCTGACGGTCACGCCCTCGGTTGTCTCCTCGGCGCCGATGGCGGTTCGGCCGGACAGGAGTTGGTATCGCTGGGCGGCGATAGCATTGAACTGCTCGCCCAACTCGGTGTCCAGGCTACGCAGCAGCGAAGAGCGAGAGATGACCGTTACCTCGGTGCCGAGGGCCTCGAAGACGTGGGCGAACTCCATGGCGATGTAGCCTCCACCAATGATCACCATGGACTTTGGCTGCTCCGGCAGGCGCATGATGTCCTCGTTGGTGTAGTACCGCACTCCGGAGGCAGCGATGGAGTTGGGAATGAAGGGGCGGGAGCCGGCGGCGATGACGATCTGGTCGCCGGAGATGATCTTCTGCTGCTGGCCTTGGCCGGTGCGCAGCGTGCGTTCGCCGACGAAGACAGCATGCTGGTCGTAGACGTCGATGTTGGGAGTCTGCGGACCGCGGCGGTACTCTTCACCCCCGCCGGCGATCGGGTCAATGCGGTTTTCGAAGATGCGGGTGACCATTCCGGGCCAGTCCACGGAGTTGACTTGGGCATTCACGCCCAGCCGCCCGGACTGGGCGGTCTCCAACGCGGCGTCGGCTGCATAGACGTACATCTTCGTGGGGATACAGCCGACATTGAGGCAGGTGCCGCCGAAGGTTCCCTTCTCGATGATCGCGATCGATTTGTCCTCGAACTCCGGCCCGGGGATTGAGTTTCCGGATCCGGTGCCGATGATGATCAGGTCGTAGTGCCCATCGACGGCGATATCGCTAGGGGTTTCCATGGCAAGTCCTCACTAAGGGTTCGTTTTGGGGTGCGCGGGGCGCGGAAAAGGGGCCAAGCCGGGCAGCGGGAGGCAGCCGGCGGGAGAGGCGGGTCAAGTTATTTGGTGGTGGCGATCTTCCACAGCAGGGTGCGCAGTTGCCGGACATCGTCCTCGCCGAAGCCGGCAAGGGTCTGCTCGACTACTTGGTCGCGTGCGGCAAGGGCGCGGTTCAGTACAGCTTGGCCTTCGTCGGTGGTGCGTGGAATGCGGATGCGACGGTTCGTAGGATCGGCGTCCCGCACCAGGTAGCCCTGCTTTTCGAGCCGGTCGATAATAGACATCAGCGTGGACTTGTCGAGACCGAGCGTGGTGGCGATCTCGATCTGGGTGCGCGGCGTGCCATCTCCGGCCACCGCAAGCACCAGGGTGTCACGCATATCGTGCAAGCCGTTGTCCCGGCAAGCAGCATCGAAGTTCTCGGTCAGCACTCCGACCGCACGATGCATCAGCCAGGTCAGGTCGCTGGTGAAAGGGCTGTCCACCGTCGCACACGGCTTGAGTGACGGGTCGAGATCAACGTTGGGTAGCACGCTCCCATGGTATCGACCGGCATCAGATCATCCAAAAACGGATCATCTTGTTTCGGACGATTTGCTCGAAGGAGGAGCCGGACTTTGAGAAGCGCAACGAACCGCGACATGTGCCCGGCCCGGTTGGACCGCCGCCCTACCGGTTGCCCTCGGTGTACTCCGTCACCCCGTTCCATGTCCGGAGCAGGTCCGCGAGCTGGGCGGGGTCGAAGGCGGTGGCGGGGCGGATCTACATGCAGTGATCGTATCGCCAGCCCGCAATATCCCTGGCCATGGGCCAGTGCTCCATCCTGATGCGGCTAACCGGCTGGCGCAGCGTGAAGCCGAAGCGTCTGTAGAAGCCCCGCAGCCGCTCCAGATCTACGTCGGCGGAGGCATCCGGCTGTACATAGGCCATGGTGTTGCGTCCGGTTTCGCTCTCCTTCAGGAAGGCTTCTACGAGGGCCGTGCCAACATTGTCTTCCTGGTGGCTGGGGTCAACATACATCGCAGCCAGCACGGAGCACCTCGAGTTTGGTCGGTCCGCGTAGTCCGCCATCTGGTTCGCGTTCCAGTTGGTGTGGCTGCCGTTCAGCCACCCGACGATAGTGCCGTCGCGCTCGGCAACGTGGGTACCTGGACCGTGTGGTCCCCGGCCATTGGCGTAGCGCTCGGATTCAAACTGGTGCCCATCCCAGTGTTTGAGCAGTTCTGCGAGCTGGGGTGCGTCGTGCTGGGTTGCGAGGCGGATCTTCACGGGACTGATCCTACTGAAAAGGCGCGGTCACCGTAGGGCCCTGGCGGCGACGGGATGCGGTCGCCAGCGAACTGTTGTGTCAACGGTTGCGGCCGCATCCTTACGGCGGACCGCGGAAGGGCCGTCCCTAGGGTGCCATCGGCGGCGGCCGGGGGCAGGGGTGCGGGTTCCCCTCCGGCCAAGGCCGGCGGGTGGTTGAACAACACGGTGGAGCAACTGCTTCTGCTCCGGCCGATAGGGCATCCCGTGCGATATTCGTTCTCTGGGCGTGTTGATGAACGACTACCGGGTGGCTCGCCGTCATCGTTGATCTGTGAGGACCGAACCAGAAATCTCGGGCGGGCACGGGCTGTATCCGGACTTGCCATAGGCGGTCCATGAACTTCGATGTTCGCCCCAGTCAATGATGGGCACGGAAAGGACAGCATCATCACCGACAATGCAACAGTGCTCACGCAGCTACTAACGCCCACGCGCCTCTACACCGGCAAGGAAGTGCTTGAGCGGCCGTCACCAGTGCCCATGTTGTCTGGCGTCTACGCGTGGTACTTCGATGAACTGCCGTCTGGCGTAGACATCCGTGGCTGCCATGTCAGCCCAGAAGGCGTGCTGCTATATGTCGGGATCGCTCCGAAGGAGCCGCCACGAAATGGAAGACGGCCGAGTTCGCAAACGCTTCGGCACCGGATCCGATACCACTACCGCGGCAACGCCTACGGCTCTACGCTGCGGCTGACGCTGGGATGCCACCTGACAGGAACGCTAGGAATCGCCCTCCGCAGAGTCGGCAGTGGAACCCGGCTGACCTTCACGCCAGACGGCGAACGTCAGCTCAGCGAGTGGATGAGCGGGCATGCCCGCGTGACATGGGCGCAGGCGGATTCCCCGTGGCACGCGGAGGCGCAGGCATTCAAGGAACTGAGCCTGCCACTCAACCTCCAGGGCAACAGCCATCATCCCTACTACCCGACGCTCAAGGCCCTCCGCGCCGAGCACAAGGCAACAGCACGGGCTCTGCCTGTCGTGTAAAGCCGGTCGTGGACAGCGGGCAGCCAGGTTCCGTGACCTTTCGCGCGGACCAAGCCTTGGCTCTTGCTCCATGGCCTGACCGCTGCAGGCTATGCCGAATTCCTCGTTCGCAGCCTTAGCGCTGCTTAGGTTTGCCCGCCGCTGCTGAAAGAACACCAGAACAAGGCCTTCGGCCACCCCTTTGGGTCGGTGCCAGCCAGCCGCCAACTATCAGTTCGGGGTGGAGAAGCCATTGGCCCGCCGCAGAGCGCGTAGCAGGGATCGAATCGGCCGCGGATCACTGTAGGTCGCCTGATAGCCGAACCGAGGGAGCTATCGGCCGCCTTCACGAAAGCCCGTAAGCCGGTCTGTTTAGCGGATGAGCGATTCCTCTTGGAGATTGGTGAGCCTGAAGCGGCCGGTGCCGCGGTGGGCCCTGGGTGGGAATACCCAGATGTTCTGCAGGTATCTGAAGTCACCTCTCCGCTGCGGCTGCGGGACCGCCAGGCCTCGGATGCGCAGCCGTTTTCCAAGCTGCTTGAGGCTAACATCGGCATAGCGCGGGCTCACCCAGTAGGCACCCCATTTGAGCAGTACGGACCCCTCGGGGTGGCCGCGCTCCTTCAGGTACACGCTGATTTCCCCGGCACCCGTATCGAGCAGGGCGTGGCTGACCTGGACCCGCCTGCTGCCGGGCGAGCCGGTGACCATGTTAGCCAGCTTGTACCGGGCCGCGGTTAGGCGCTGGATCAGGTCCATCTCGGCCTCAGTGGCGGATGCCGCGGGTACCAGACCAGCGATGTACGCCCGGACGGGCCGGGTGAATTTGGCCCAGTGCCACATGACTATCTGATGGTTGTGGAAGCGCCGCAGCAGGTCTTCGGCCTGCCCAACGTAGAATGGTTTGGAAGGCAGCCCTTTCAAGTTCAGCATCAGGACGTAGATGAACTTGAATCCGGGGACGGGCTGCAACCCGTATTGGGGACCGTTGGCGAGCACATACCTCTGCGAACCCTTGACCATGCCGCATCACCTCCACCTGCAGTATGGAACACGGCGGCGAAAACCAAAATGGCATCGTCGTGCGACGTTTGACCTTGTCGGGCCGAGTCTAGTGAGAGTACGGGGCCGGCTCTGGCGATCGCAGAGGTTTCGAGACAGCGAGTCGGATTGGCCGGAGGTCGGCCCCCGGAACCGGCCGAAATCCTTGCGCGGCCCGGTGGCATCCGCGAGGATGCACGTGATCATGTGCTGCGAAGAGAGAGTCGACGCGATGACGAAGTATCTGATCTCGTTTCCGAGTGCCGCCATGGACGTCTCCGAGGAAGAGCTGCCGGCCGTTTCGGATGCGTCGCACGCGGTGGTTCAGGCGGCGAAGGACGCCGGCGATGGCATCGTGCGTGAGGGCACTTACCCGCATACGACGCAGAAGGCGGCTACTCGGTGTTGGAGGTATGATGCGGCGTTGGAGTGGGCCGCGAAGTTCGCGGTCGCTTGCCGTTGCGCCCAGGAGGTGCGGGCTTTCGGATACGATCCCGCCAGCTAGGTCCCCGCTGAGCGGTCCTCGCCGCCAGGCTCGTTAGCGTCATCCGAGTGGAGCCAGCGCCCTGGATGGGCGGTGGCTCCACAACCGACAACGAGAAACGCCGGGTGGGGAGAGCCGCACCCGGCATTTTCATTCACTGTTTTTCCGCAGGGGCCGCCGGCACCGATAAATGGTCTTCGTTGACGATCACTGTGCAACTAAACAGGTCCTGCGATAGGGCAGTGGTTAACTGGGGCTGTCACAGGCGGCTGATAGCTTTGATTCATGCAAAAGATATCTGCCCTTGAAGCACTTCGCGCGTTCGTTGCCGAACGAAATTGGGAGCAGTTTCATACGCCCGAGAATCTTGCAAAGAGCATCAGTATTGAGGCTGCGGAGCTCCTTGAGTGCTTCCAATGGGGCGGAGGGAATCTTCGCTCCGCGCAAGAAGAGCTCGCGGACGTACTCACGTACTGTATTCTCCTTGCCGACCGACTGGGCGTCGATCCCCAAGCCATCGTGTTAGAGAAGCTGAAGAAAACAGGCGAGAAGTACCCAATAGAAAAAGCACGAGGCCGAAGCGAGAAGTATGACCAACTTTAGCCTCGAACGATTCCCATTCGATCCGAACGAAATTCGCGCGTGGGGCGCGGCCGATCTTCGACACCGCAACTGGCCTGTTGTGTACGTCATGAACAATGACACCGAAGTGTACGTCGGCGAATCGTTGAACTCCGAAAGCCGTATGCGGCAGCATCTAGACTCAGACGAGAAGCGTCGGCTCAGCTGGGTTCGCGTCGTGCTAAACGAAACTTTCAACAAGTCAGCGTGCCTGGATCTGGAATCGTATCTCATCCGGATGTTCTCCGGAGACGGACAGTATCAGGTGCTCAACCAAAACGCGGGCATTACCGACGCTGACTACTATGACCGCGAGGTGTACAGGAAGAGCTTCGATGAGGTCTTCGAAAAGCTCCGAACCCAAGAGCACCTGTTCCAGCGCACTCTCCCTGAAATCATCAACAGTGACCTCTTCAAGCTTTCACCGTTCAAAGCACTTAATCATGATCAGGCGATCGCTGTTGAGGACATCCTTGACGGACTCTTCGCTGATCTAGAAAGCGATACACCGAGCACTGTCGTTGTTCAAGGCAATCCCGGTACGGGGAAGACCGTCGTCGCCATCTATCTCCTGAAGCTGCTGGAAGACATTCGACGGCATGACCCTGAAGAACCACTAGACAGTGACTCCATCTTCAGCGAATATTTCACCCCAGCACGTGCCGAACTCTTGGCAACACTGCATGTGGGTCTGGTCGTCCCCCAACAGTCGCTCCGTGCGTCGATCTCGCGAGTGTTCAAACTTACCCCTGGGCTCCACGAAAACCTCGTGCTCACACCTTTTTCCGTCGGCGAGAGTGACGAGCCTTTTGATCTGCTGATTGTTGATGAAGCTCATCGCCTCAACCAAAGGGCTAACCAGCCATCCGGCCCGCTCAACAAGAAGTTTGAGGAGATCAACCGGAAGCTTTTCGGTAAGGACGACCCCAAATTTACGCAGCTAGATTGGGTCCGGCAGCAGAGCAGGCACACCATCCTGATGCTCGATACAGGGCAAAGTGTGCGTCCCGCGGATCTGCCCGCCGCCACCACTAACGCACTCCTCAAGGAGGCATCAACTTCAGGCCGTCTCTACCCGCTTCAATCGCAGATGAGAATATCTGCGGAACAAGACTATGTCGGGTATGTCCGCAAAGTGCTTAGCGATATGCCACCGCTGACCCGCGAGGACTTCGATGGCTATGACCTTCGCTTCTTCACAGATCTCAGAAAGATGAGACATGAGATCCTCCTGCGCGATCGGGAGAAGGGACTGTCACGCCTCCTTGCAGGATACGCCTGGAAGTGGAGCAGCAAGACGGACAAGAATGCGTTTGACATCGAACTCGACGGCGTGAAGCTTCGGTGGAACTCGACTCAACGCGACTGGATCAATTCGCCCGGGTCAGAGCTCGAAGTCGGTTCAATTCACACCGTTCAAGGCTATGACTTGAACTATGCGGGCGTCATAATCGGCGAAGACCTTCGCTATGACAATTCGGCTGGGGCAATCACCTTTAACCGATCCACGTATCACGACAAGAAGGGCCGTGAGAACAACCCAAAACTCGGGATCACCTACTCGGACCAAGATCTGCTCGAGTACGTGCGGAATATTTACACCGTGCTGCTCACCCGAGGGATTTTCGGCACCTACGTCTATGTCTGCAACGAAGAGCTTAGGGACTATTTACGTCAATACTTCTAGACAGCGTAGTGTGGCAAATCGTTGTTGATCATCGCACCCTCGCTCATTGAAGGATGAGAATGTGTTTATGGAAGCAACGGTGGCAGTGTTTCCGCAGGACCGGCCCGGGCCGCCCGGATTTCGGGTTGCCTGTGGCGAACGGCGTGGACCGGGCGGCCCCGCGGAGTTGGCCGGCTTCCGCTCGGTAAGCGGAAACCGTGTGTGCCCGGTGATGGCACCGGCACGTGAACCCGGCGGTTGACCAGGGGCTGGCTATTGGACCCAGGTCAACCGCCGGACAGTTAGAAGGGGATCTCCCGAAGGGCGATGCCTCGGTGGCGGATGGGATGGCCCCGGATGTTGTGTTCAATCGCGAGGAAAGAACAGAACATCCCGGGCAGCATCCCCCGTCCCCCACTCCCGCCCTCCGGTCCGGGCCACTGTTGCCAGCGGCTCGGACCAGAGGGCGAGGAGACTTAGGCTGCAGCAACCACCTTGGTAGGCGACTTCTCCAGCAGGTAGTTCTGGTAGGCGGGGATCGTCAGGAAGGCCGGGAACTCTTCGCCGAGGGCACACTCTTCGAAGATCTCGCGGGCGTCGTCGAACCGGTCGCCGTCGAACCGGGGCAGGGCCGCGAACTCTTCCTCCAGCAGTTCCCGGACCCATTCGCGGGTGATGATCTCGCCGTCGTCGGTCAGGGCGTGGGCGTGGATCCACTGCCAAATCTGCGAGCGGGAGATCTCCGCCGTCGCCGCGTCCTCCATCAGGTTGTGGATGGCCACCGCGCCGTTGCCGCGCAGCCAGGACTCGATGTACTGGATGCCGACTTCCAGGTTGGTGCGGATGCCGGTCTCGGTGATGGTCCCTTCGGTGCCGGCGATGTTCAGGAGGGCACCGTCGTCGGGCGTGACATCCTCGCGTTGGCGGTCCAGCTGGTTGGGCCGGTCACCCAGCACTGAGTCGAACACCTCGCGGCAGACCGGGACCAGGTCCGGGTGCGCCACCCAGGAGCCGTCGAACCCGTCGGAGGCTTCGCGGGTCTTGTCCGCGTGCACCTTCTCCATGGCGATGGCGTTGGCCTCCGGGTCGCGGCGGCTGGGGATGAACGCGGCCATCCCGCCGATGGCCATGGCGCCGCGGCGGTGGCAGGCGCGGACCAGCTGCTCGGTGTAGGAGCGCATGAACGGCGCGGTCATGGTCACCTGCGTGCGGTCCGGCAGCACGAACCGCGGCCCGCGGGCCCGGAAGTTCTTGATCACCGAGAAGATGTAGTCCCAGCGGCCGGCGTTCAGCCCGGAGGCGTGGTCGCGCAGCTCGTACAGGATCTCCTCCATCTCGAACGCGGCCGTGATGGTCTCGATCAGCACGGTGGCGCGGATGGTGCCCTGCGGGATGCCCAGCAGGTCCTGCGCCAGGATGAACACGTCGTTCCACAGCCGGGCTTCCAGGTGCGACTCGATCTTCGGCAGGTAGAAGTACGGTCCGCGGCCCTGCGCGATCAGCCGCTGGGCGTTGTGGAAGAAGTACAGGCCGAAGTCCACGATCCCGCCGGCCACCGGTTCGCCGCCGATCAGCATGTGCTTCTCCGGCAGGTGCCAGCCTCGCGGCCGGACCACGATGGTGGGCAGGTCGGTGAGCGTCTGGCCGGTGAGCTTGTATTCCTTGCCGGTCTCGGAGGTGAAGTCGATCCGCCGCTCCAGCACGTCGGTCAGGTTCAGCTGCCCGTTGATGACGTTGGACCAGCTGGGGGTGGAGGAGTCCTCCATGTCCGCCAGCCACACCTTGGCGGCGGAGTTCAGCGCGTTGATGGTCATCTTCTTCTCCACCGGCCCGGTGATCTCCACCCGCCGGTCCTCCAGCCCGGGCGCCGGGGGCGCCACCCGCCAGGAGGCGTTTTCGCGGATGTGCCGGGTGCCGGGCAGGAACTTCGGGTCGTGCCCGCGGGCGATCGACTTGCGCCGGCTCTCCCGCTGGACCAGCAGGTCTCCCCGCCGTGCCGCGGTGGCCTGGTGCAGCTTGGCCACGAACTGCAGCGCCTGCGGCGTCAGCACTTCCTCCTGCCGGCGCACCGGCGGGGCCGTCAACGTAATCCCGTTCAAGGTAATCGGATCGTTCATCGCTCATTCACTCCTCAAGAAGTGCATCGACTGTTCAGCTGGCGCCCTTCCCAGCCCTGAGAAGGGCGCCTGCTGACTCCTCGATGCGAAAAGATTTAGTGGAACTGGCCCTCTTCGGTGGAGCCGACCAGTGCCAGGGTGCTGCCGTTGGGGTTGAGGGCAGTGGAGATGGTGTCGAAGTAGCCGGTGCCC
>NZ_JBNHHB010000029.1:0-58805 GCF_059091905.1 Arthrobacter sp. Dra40 | reverse complement strand
CGTTAATGCAGTCCTGCATCTGGCTCAGCTGCTTGTCGAGGTTGGTATAGCCTCCGGCCTCGTACATGCTGTACTCGACGTTGTCCCTCTGTGCCTCGGTCAGGGTCCCGTAGTTCGTGGCAGCCCAGTAGGAATCCTTCATGTGCGGGAACAGGACGCAGATCTTCCACTCCTTGGAAACTTTGTCCTTGGCAATGGGCGTATAGGTCGTTTGCGTCGTCTTGCCGTTCAGGGCCGTATTGAGGGCCGGTGTACTCCAGTTCTGCATCGAACCGGTATCCGTGGCCTGGCCACCTTGACCGTTCCCGGAGCCCCCCATTGCCCCGCACCCGGTTGCCGCCAAGGCCACCGCCAGTGCAAGCGCTCCGATCGAACTGGCTTTCCTATTCAGCTTCATGTGTCTCTCCAAGCTTGCCGATAGCCGAAGGCCGCACCCCAGTCGATTGCCTTTTGTTCACAATCTGCAGCGGTGTGGTCAGCATAGTCCGCGAGCTGGACCACATCAATACTTTTTGCGCTGTTTGCGAGCATTGGTTCCAGACTCAGTAAGTACAGCAGTAGCAGGTAGCCCGCTCGGCTGAAGGCATGCTGGTGCCCCAGCAGGCATTGCCGTCCTTGTGGTGTTCTCCGCGGTACCCGCTACTGGTGCAGGCGTAGGTTGCCCTGTTCGTGCTGCTTTCCTATGGCAAAGGCTTCAATGCGCTCACCATCGGCATCGCGTCCTTGCCCGCCGTTGCCGTCCCAAATTCTGCTCTTTGTCCGGCGCTGGACACGAACTCGCGATGTCCTTAAGCGCACCCGAAGTAAACTATAAAATTGTCAACATCAGACATGTGCCATGGAAAACGAAAGCGACTGAGTTCACCCAGTGCGGGCGAAGCTCAGAAGCTGATAGCAGCGAGGATGAAAAGCCGGATGAAAAGGGGAGTGCTGGACCCGATAGTGCAGGAGTCTACTCCGGCCATTATTGCCCGCCGGATCCGAGATGCAATCGCCCGAGGTGATTTCGCTCCCGGCATCCAACTTGGTGAAGCCGAGCTTGCTAGAGAACTTGGAGTCAGCCGGGGGCCACTGCGCGAGGCCATGCAGCGGCTCACCCAGGAGGGGTTGCTCGTCAGTTACCGGAACAGGGGGCTCTTCGTCGTCACCATGGATGAGGACGATTTCCGCGATATATACCTGGCCCGAACCGCCGTTGAGGCTGCGGCCATTAACCGCGTGGCCAGCACGGACCCGGAGGGCAACGGGGTCAAGCTAATGAAAGCCGTGCATGCCATGGAGGATTCGGCGGATACCCCCAACAGTGAAGCTATGACTGAAGCGGACATGAGCTTCCATGCCCTCTTGGTCGAACTCGCCGGCAGTCCCCGTTTGAAGAAGATGCACGACACTCTCCTGACTGAGACGCGGATGTGCCTCAATGCCCTGAAAGGTACGTACGCTACGGCTGACCGCCGCATCGCCGAGCATAAAGGCATCGCGGAAGCCATCTCGACGGGAAATTCAGACCTCGCCAAGAAGCTTATGGCCGAGCACATGGAGGACGCACTGATGCGGCTTATCCCGTAGGCATCCTGCGGATGCTGACGTTTCCTGTCAGCGCCGCTGATCCTCGACCGTGTGGTTACTAAGGCAAGAAGCTGCCGGGCTGAGGAAACATGCCTCGGCGTTAATTCGGTGGGAGTGTGAGTCGCTTTCTCACCTTCCGACGTGCACACCAATGCTCCCTCACTTCCACATGCCCTGCGGAAAGTGATGTGGCGTAAGTAATAGTGGCGGTGATGAGAGAAGTTGGGTTTGCGGAAGGGTGGGGAGTGGCGATCCCTAAACCCGCGGGATGGCCACGTACTTGATCTCCAAGAATTCATCCAAGCCCACGCGTCCGCCTTCGCGGCCCAGACCGGAGGCCTTGATGCCACCGAACGGCGCCGCTGGGTTGGAAACGATGCCTGTGTTAAGGCCGACCATGCCCGCCTCCAAATCCTCGCCGACGCGGAATGCACGGTCCAGGTCCTGGGTGAATACATAGCTGGCAAGGCCCCAAGGGGTATCGTTCGCCAGCCGTACCACCTCCTCTTCGGCGTCGAAGGGAATGACGGGCGCCACCGGGCCGAAGATCTCTTCGCTCATCAGCGCGGCGTCCGGGCTGACGTCGGAAAGCACCGTGGGGGAGTAGAAGTAGCCGCTGCCCTCTGGGCGGGAGCCGCCGCAAACCACTTGGGCGCCCCTTGAAACGGCATCATCCACGAGCTCCTGGACCTTTTTGAGCGCCTTTTCCTCTACTAGGGGGCCGACGTCCGTGCCGCTCACCGCGCCGTCGCCGACCTTGAGGGCGCTCAGTCGCTGCGCGAGGCGGACGGAGAAGTCGGCTGCCACGGAGCGCTGGACGAAAATTCGGTTGGCGGCGGTGCAGGCTTCCCCCATGTTCCGCATCTTCGCAGCGAAAGCGCCCTCAACGGCGCGGTCCAGGTCCGCGTCCTCAAAGACAATGAGGGGAGCGTTCCCGCCGAGTTCCATTGAAGAACGCATGACGTTTTTGGCAGCCTGCTCCAATAAGCGGATGCCCACGCCGGTGGACCCGGTGAAGCTGACCTTGCGGGCAATACCGCTTTCCATCCATGGGGTGACCACGTCGGAGGCTTTGGAAGTCGTGACCACGTTCAGCACACCCTTGGGGAGGCCAGCCTCTACCAGGACGTCCGCCAGTGCCAGCGAAGACAGCGGGGTGAGGTTGGCAGGTTTGAAGACCATGGTGCAGCCGGCCGCTATGGCAGGGCCGATCTTCCGGGTGCCCATAGCCAGCGGGAAGTTCCATGGCGTCACCAGGACGCAAGGTCCGACGGGTTCCTTCGAGACGAGGATGCGGTTCTTACCGTCGCCGGAGATGGTCAGATCTCCGTCGATGCGAACGGCTTCCTCTGAAAACCAGCGGAAGAACTCGGCGGCGTACGCCACCTCGCCTTTGGCCTCGGCGAAGGGCTTGCCCATCTCCGTGGTCATGATCAAAGCCAGTTCGTCTTGGCGGGCCATCATCAGGTCGAAGGCGCCACGCAGGATTTCGCTGCGCTCCCGGGGCGGGGTTTTTGCCCACTGTCTTTGGATTCGGCCGGCAGCCTCGATCGCACGGCGTGCGTCTTCCGGGCCCCCGTCAGCCACGCGGGCGATGACTTCCTCGGTGGCGGGATTGATGACATCGAACCGGGCACCGGAAGATGCCTCGGTCCACTCCCCGTCAATGTAGAGGTTTGTGCTGACCTTTGCGACGGCATTGAGCGCTTTTTGCGAAGTTCGGGAGGCGGCTGACTGAATGCTCATGAGAGATCCTTATCTTGGTTGAAGGCATTCGGTGCGCCTGTCCGGCGGGCGCCCGTTGCTGGGCTTGCGGGGGGACGGGGGCGAACAGCATCGATCATGGAGGGCTCAGGAGTCCGCGGAAACGGCTGCGGCTGCTATGGCGGTGGGGATTGCGTTTTCGAAGCGTTCGAGGCCGGTGGCGATTTCTTCGGCGGAGACGGTGAGGGCGGGGATGAGGCGGACGACGTTGCCTGCGGGGCCGCAGGTGAGGGTGAGCAGGCCGTGGTTGATGGTGGCCTGCTGGACTGCTGCTGCGGTGGCGGTGTCGGGGGCGCCGTCCTCGGTGGTGAATTCGATGCCTTGCATCAGGCCCTTGCCGCGGATGTCGCCGATGACAGGAAAACGGGCCTGAATTTCTTTGAGCCCCGTCTGGAGTTGCTCTCCGCGGATCCGTGAGTTCTCCACCAGCCCTTCGTCATGGATGACATCGAGGGTGGCGACGCCGGCGGCGGCAGAGACTGCATTCCCGCCGTAGGTTCCGCCCTGGGAGCCGGGCCAGCCCTTGGACATCAGTTCCGTGGAGGCGGCGATTGCAGAAATCGGAAAACCGGAGGCGATACCCTTGGCGGTGATGAGGATGTCCGGTGTGGCGGTGGAGTGCTGGTGACCCCAGAACTTGCCCATCCGGCCCACGCCTGACTGGACTTCGTCGAAGATCAGCTGGATGCCGTTCTGGTCGGCGCGTTCGCGCAGTCCTTCCTGGAACGCCGCCGGGGTGGGCAGGTACCCACCCTCACCGAGGGCCGGTTCGATCAGGAATGCTGCAGTATCGTTGGGTGCCGTGCCGGTCTGGAGCAGGTAGTCCAGTTCCTTCAATGCGAATTCCACTGCGGCCACCTCCTCCCAGCCGTACCGGTAGGCGTACGGGAAGACGGACATGTGCACCCCGGACATCAGCGGGGAGAACCCTGCGGAGAACTTCGTTCCGGCAGTAGTAAGCGACGCCGCCGCCACCGTCCGACCGTGGAAACCGCCCTGGAACACTACAATGTTTGGCCGACCCGTAGCCATCCTCGCCAAACGAATCGCAGCCTCAACCGCCTCCGATCCGGAATTGGCGTAAAACACCGAATCCAAGCCTTCGGGCAGTACCTCACCAAGCTTCTCGGTCAGCGCCAGCAAGGGCTTGTGCATCACGGTGGTGTACTGCGCGTGGATGATTTTTCCCACCTGATCGCGGGCAGCCTCCACGACCCGCGGATGGCAATGACCCGTGCTCGTCACCCCAATGCCGGTAGTGAAATCAAGGTACGACTTTCCATCAGTCGCGTGTACCCAACTGCCGAGGGCGTGATCAACCACCAGTGGGGTAGCTTGCTTCAGAAGAGGGCTGAGAGACGCCATGGCTCCAATGATGCAGATCACATCATCCTATTGTCAACAATCCGCCCATCGTCGAGTGCGACAGCGAGTTGCCGGTCTAGGTGCAAAGCGAAGCGCTTCGAGGGGAATATAAAACAAAGGGTTGGCTCGCTTTCAAACGGCTTCGTGATGTTTAGACTTAACCTCTGGCTCCGCGTAGCGCGGGGAACTGTGCTCAGCTGTTAGGCGCTCTGGAACGCATTCCGGCGTCTTGGTTCGCGGGGCCTAACCCTACCCACCTGGCGGATCGGAGCCTAAGCGAGGTTCCCGGCGATGTCCGGCTGCTGGACTTCAGTTGCTCGCAGGCGGCTGAACGCCGGTCTTGGCCTCCTTCTCGGATCGCGGGCCCTGGCCTTCGGTCAGGCGTACTGCCATGAGGCAGGTCATCTGTCCTTCGAGTGTGTCCAGACGCAGCCGGAGCAAGGACTCAAGCTTCCGAAGCCGCTGAGCGAGGGTGTTTCGATGGATGAAGAGTTTCTCGCATGCCTGTGATGGCTGGCAGTCGCTGTCCAGATACGTTTTGAGCGTGTCCAAGAGGTGTCCTGAATGTTTACGGTCATGGGCCACGATTGGCAAGAAGAGCTTGCGTGCGCCGGCGAGTGCCCCGTGGCCGGCAGCCGCGGCTAGGACGGCATCGATACTGAGCTCGGGGGCCGTTACCGGCTCCGTTACTTGGTGTACTAGCTCGGTCGCAGCGCAGAGACCCAGGCGCAACTCGTTCAGGCTCTCGCACGGACCCTTGAGGACCACTGCCTGATTCGGGGCCAGTGATCGGAAGTTCTCCGTTAGTGACGACGCGATGCTCCCGCCCTTGGCGGCTTGAAGCAGGTCCGGGGTTGGCCGCTGGGCCAGCGCGACGACAGCGCCGTCCAGAACAATGATTCGAACCTCCTCGAATGCCTCCTGAAGCATCAGGCGTATCTTCCAGACATTCGCGGGGCCGTCTTCGGGCAGCGCTGCCACTACCGCCAGAGTCGCGCGTTTGTCGTCCAGTCCGGTCGAGCGGAAGGTGCGGGCGAATTCGTGCCACGCGATCCCCTGCCAATCGACGGCTTGTGAGAGGAGCAATTGAAGCTGGGGTTGCCGGCCGGACGCCGTTTGCAGGGTACTTCTTAGCTGCACTGCCATGATGGAGGCCGCAGGTGCCAGCAGGGCAGACAGGGGTTCGTCCCGGGTGCTTCGCTGAACGACAAGCTGGAACGAGGCGCCGCCACCCATCGGGAGCGGGACGCTTCGTTCATCGTCACCGGTGGTGGCAGCACGGCGCAGATCCTCGTTGGTCCAACGGGAATTGCCGGGCGATTGGGCGATGACGGAACCGCCGCCGTCGATTATCGCCACCGAGCCCCCGACTGCCTTTCCAACCTCGCCGAGCATCTTGCGCACAGAAGATGCTGTGGCAGCATGCCGGGAGCAGGCTTCCGCCAGCTCCCATGACCGGGTCCGTACGGTGGAATGCTCGGCCTGCAGCACATTCGTGATGTGCCGGTGGACCTGCAGGAAGGAGACAGAGCGGGGTATTTCCAAAAGGGGAACGTCGAAGCTGGTGGCCGCCTTGACCAATCCTGGGGGTATGAGGTGATGGGCGGCTCCCGTACCGAAGGCAATAGCCGCAACGGGAACACTGGCAAGCCGCTCGACGTAGGCGGACCAGGTCCGGTCGTCCTCGATGTTCATGCCGATGCCGTTGGTCAGCAGGAGGACGTTCGGGGTCAGGAGCGGCCTGGGATCCATGATCTCCGTTGGTGCGCACCAGCTGATCCTGCGCTCAAGCCGTCCGGCGGAAGACGGCGTATGGAGGCGCAACTGGAGGGCAGCGTCCGCTAGCAAGTCAGCGACGATCATCAGGATTCCTTTGATTGCACCTGCTTCAACTTTATGTGCGCATTGCCCACTTGGGCAGGCCCGATGTTGGGCGGCTGCCTACTTCCATGCCGGACAGGGAGGCCCATAGGGTTGGTGCCATGCCGCAATCTGTGACAGCGGGTCAATCTCTAACGCTCAACTCGGACTTGGGCGAATCCTTGGGCCTGCACTCCTTTGGGAACGACGCTCAACTCATGGACATCATCGACGTGGCCAACGTTGCCTGCGGTTTCCACTCAGGGGATCCGGACACAATGGCCGCGAGCGTGGAGGCTGCAGGCCAACGCGGCGTGAAGATCGGGGCCCATCCCGGACTGCCGGACTTGGTGGGATTCGGGCGCCGTGAGATGAGGCTGACGGGCGCGGAGGTGGAGACTCTGCTCCTGTATCAGGTCGGGGCGCTGACGGCGTTTTTGAAGCGGTACGGCCTGGCACTGAATCACATCAAGCCGCATGGCTCGCTCTACGGCATGCTTGCCCGCGACGCCGGGCTCATGGAGGCCGCGGTGAGGGTGGCAACCCTGTACAGCGTTCCTTTCTACGGCCTGGCGGGAACTGAGCACCAGAAGGTATGCGACCAATTCGGCGTTCCCTTCGTCGGGGAACTGTACGTTGACCTGAACTATGGACCCCGGGGTGAACTGCTGATCCAGCGCCGGCCCGAACCCACCGATCCGGCGGCGGCCGGGAACCGCGTACGCCGGGTTCTAAACGAGGGGGTGGTTGAAGCGGTGGATGGAACGCTGCTCGACATCAGTTTTGAAAGTGTATGTGTGCACTCGGATGCTCCGAACGCCGTCGAGGTAGCGGCGGCGGTGCGCGAAGCGCTGTCGTCAAACGCCTCTGCCGCTCCCACCGCCTCCTGAAAGGGGTTCCCCTGTGGCTGATATCCTCTCCCCGCTGCCGGGCATTTTCTACCGCAAGCCCGGCCCGGACAAGGAGCCCTACGTCAACGAAGGCGACCATGTCGACGTCGGCCAAACCGTCGGCATGGTTGAAGTCATGAAGCAGTTCACCGAGGTCCGCAGTGATGCCGCCGGCACGATTGATCATTTCATTATTGAGGACGGTGGCACCGTGAATCCCGGGGAAGCCATAGCGACGGTCAGCGAGGGGTGACATGGAACGGCTGTTCATTGCCAATCGGGGCGAGATAGCGGTCCGTGTTATACGCTCCGCCCGGGAGCTCGGCATCGGTACCGTCGTGGCTGCGAGCGAACCGGATGAGAAGTCCCACGCGGCGCGGTTGGCCGACGGGTACAGGCTCGTCGGCCCGGCGCCGGCCACCAAGAGCTACCTGGACCAGTCAGCGGTGCTTTCCGCCGCTCTGGAGAGCGGGTGCGACGCCGTCCACCCCGGCTACGGGTTCCTGTCCGAAAACGCGGCTTTCGCGGCCGCCGTCATTGACGCCGGTTTGATCTGGGTCGGTCCTTCGCCCGAAGCCATCGAGCTGATGGGGGACAAGGCGCGGGCTCGGGATGCAGCCCGGCGGGCAGGTGTGCCGATCCTGCAGGGCAGCGAGGGCGCCGTCGGGCATGGCGAGGACCTCATCGCCGAAGGGCGGGAGATCGGGTATCCCCTTCTGGTCAAGGCATCGGCCGGCGGCGGCGGCCGCGGCATCCGTTTGGTCGCAGCCGAGCAGGATCTGGTCGCAACCGTCGAGGTGGCCCAGGCGGAGGCCCGGGCGGCCTTCGGCAGTGCTGATGTCTACCTTGAGCGCTTCCTGGGCCGGGCCAGGCACGTGGAGGTGCAGGTTCTCGGGGACGGCCAGGATGCCATCCACTTGGGGGACCGCGACTGTTCGATGCAGCGGCGCCAGCAGAAAATCCTTGAGGAGGCACCTGCACCTGCACTGCCCGACGCGGTCCGGGAAAGGATCCGGGAATCCTCGGTGGAGCTGGCCCGCGAATGCCACTACCGGGGCCTCGGCACCGTCGAGTTCCTCTACGATCCCGAATCGCATGAGGCGGCATTCATCGAAATGAACACCCGCCTTCAGGTGGAGCATCCGGTGACCGAGATGATCACCGGCCTGGACCTAGTGCGCGAACAATTGCTCGTCGCCGGCGAGGGACAGCTGCCCCTGTCCCAGGATGAAGTCCAGTTCCGGGGCCATTCCTTCGAATTCCGGCTCAATGCGGAGGACCCGTCCAGCGGCTTTATGCCCAGCCCCGGCACCTTGGAACGCCTGGACTGGCCTGGCGGGCCGGGTGTGCGGATCGATTCCGGGTTCGTCGCAGGCTCGGTGGTCGCACCGTTCTACGACTCGCTGCTGGCCAAAATCATTGTCTGGGACGCCAGCCGGGACGAAGTCATCGCCCGGTCCGTGCGGGCGCTGGGTGAGGTGGATGTGGAAGGAGTCAAGACCACCCTGCCCCTGCTTCAGGCGTTGATCCAGCGACCCGAGCTGCGGGACGTGGAGCATCATTCGAAGTTCCTGGAGACCACGCCGGAGCTGCTGGGAAGTGCGGCATGACCGCGCCAGCCGCCGGGGCTACCGCCCGTTATACCTGGGGAGGGGACGAGTTCCTCTTTGTGGAAATCGACGAGGCCATGAGCCTTGCCGCGAACTTCCGTTCCAACGCCATGGCATCCCTGCTCGGCGCGGACAAAGTTGGCGGCATCACCGACATCTGCCCAGCAAATGCCTCGCTGCTCATCCGGTTCGATCCAGATGTCCTGCCTCCCGCTGAGCTGGAGGAGAGGGTGCGGCGGATCGAGGAGACGGTCGCCCGGGCCGCCCATCCCACGCTGGACACCCGCCTGGTGGAAATACCGGTTTGGTACAACGATCCCTACTCCAATGAGACAGCTGCCCGGTTCAGGGACAACCACCAGCGCCCGGAGGGCACGGACCTTGAGTTCGCCGCCCAAGAGAACGGCCTTTCCTCGGTCGACGAATTCATCCGGCGGCACTACGGCTCTCCCTGGCTGGTGTCGATGGTCGGCTTTGTTGCTGGCTTGCCCTTCATGTTCCAGATTGTTCCGCAGGAGCAGCAGTTGGAAGTGCCGAAGTACCTCAGTCCCCGGACCGATACCCCTGCCTTGACCGTTGGGCATGGCGGGTGCTTCGCCTGCATCTACTCCGTCCGCGGCGCCGGCGGTTATCAGATGTTCGGCATCGCAGCGGCGCCGATTTTCGATCCGGCCCAGTCGCTGCCGGATTTCAAGGATTTCATGGTCTTTTTCCGGCCCGGCGACATCGTCAAGTTCCGCTCCGTGGATGAGGCTGAATACCGGAAGATCCAGGACGAAGTCGAGGCCGGCACCTTCAAGTATCGGCAAGCACCGGTCCAATTCGATCTACAGCGGGCGTTGGAGCATCCGGAAGAATACAACAGGGAGATACTGGAGCGACTCAATGGCACTTGAGATCCTTGAACCTGGCCTGGCCACGACGGTCCAGGACCGGGGCCGCTTCGGATACTACAATGTCGGCATCCCGCAAGGCGGCGCGATGGACGGGCTGTCTGCGGAGATGGCCAACGCGCTGGCCGGAAACACCCCTGCTGAAGCCGTGCTGGAGTGCACCTATATGGGCCCCACGTTCCGTACGGATGACGCGGCGGTCATCGCGGTCACCGGCGCGCCGGTGGATGTCAAAGTCAATGGCGGGGCGCGAGAGCAGTGGTCGCGGCTGGAACTGGACGCCGGCGACGAGGTCTCCTTCGGCATCCTCAAAGGCGGGACCCGCTTCTACATCGCCGTCCGTGGGGGCATCGACGTGCCGGTGGTCCTGGGCAGCCGTTCCACCTACGGGCTCGGCGGGATCGGCGGATTTGCCGGCCGGCCGCTGCGGGCCGGTGACCTGGTCCCCGTCGGGAACGGCGCCGCACCGTACGGGTCGGAACCACCGCAGGAGATCGATCCCGGGCTCCGCCCGGTGTTCGAGAAGGAGGTCTCCCTCCGGGTCATGCCCGGGTTGTACGACCACCGGCTGACGGCACGGGGAATGGAAACGCTTCTTGGCGCCATCTGGACCCTCACTCCGGTGGCGGACCGAACCGGCCTGCGCTATTCCGGGCCGGAGGTGGAATGGGAGCCCCGGCAACAGCCCTTCGGCGCCGGGTCGGACCCGTCGAACATCGTGGATGCGGGCTACGCCGTCGGATCCATCCAGATCCCCGGAGGCAAGGAGCCGATTGTGCTGCACCGGGACGCGGTTTCGGGCGGCGGCTACGCCATGGTGGCCACGGTTATCAGCGTGGACATGGATCTGCTGGCACGCAGCGCACCGGGGACCAAGACCCGTTTCCGCCCGGTGAGCATGGACGAGGCACTGGCAGCCAGGGCGCAGCAGCGGTCCCTGCGCGCCAGATTATGGGGCGAGGGGGACTGACACGCGCGAGACGGTTGACGGGTGCAGGCCCGGTTGGGTTGGCGGGATCCTTAATGGTCACGGGACGTCGGCTGCTCTCGTTCACCGATGCCTCCTGCGTGGTTCCCACGCATTCTCCGGGCACGTTCGGCCCGCCGGTAGTGAAGTTCGCCAAACTTAAATTATTGACGTGACCTCCGCCACATCGTAGAGTATTGGCCACCCTACCCGGATTGGGTACGAGGAAGAGGGCCGGAAGGCTCTGGGGGAACGTTATAGAGCGAGGAACGGCATCCGTTCCGAGCACGAGCTGTTTAGCCGCATTGGGAGCAGCCATGATCCCTCAGGACGCCAGCGAAGCGCATGTTGTGCTACTGGCAACGGGAGGAACCATTGCATCCCGGTCCCCTCCCGAGGACGGGGAGCCGCTGGTGCCGCACCTAGGGGGAGCGGCCGCTAGCAAGCGCTGCGTCGTCTTTGTTTTTGGTGCGCTGGGTCGACGCGCTTCTTGAGGGTTCCTACCTGTTGAGGTTCTGGCGCCGTCGTTACATGGAACGCACGCCCTCCTGGAAACGTCCTCGCTGGACCTGACCCACGACGACCAGCGTCCCCCAGGGCCGAGAAGACAGCCGAAGCCTCATGCTCGAACGGGTCATCGAGCACATTCACACCCACGACGGCGTCGGTTGGCTCACGTCCGCACAGATCGCCGATTCCTGCATCAGCCGCTCGCCGCGAAAGGAAACAAGCCGTGAGCACCCGTGAGGTCAGTGTTGACCTGACTACCCCCACCCAGGATGAGAAGCGACGCTTCCCTTCCTTCTCCAAGAAAACCACCAACACTTCCACCGTCCTGGCCCTTCTGGCGTGGACCATTGCCGTGTTCGACTTCGGGCTGTTCGGCACGCTGCTGCCGGCTATGCAGGATGAGTTCGGCTGGACCGCCCCCGAAGCCTACGCCATCAATACCTGGATCGCGGTCGGTACCGCGATCGTGTGCTTCGCCATCGGTCCTGTCATCGACCGCCTCGGCCGGCGCAAGGGCATGATGACCACCATCGGCGGCACCGCCGTCGTTTCCGGCCTGACCGCGCTGATCCCCACCGGACTGGGTGTGATCAGCAACGGGCTCCTGGTCTTCATCCGGTCCTTCGGCGGTCTGGGTTTCTCCGAACAGGCGGTGAACGCCACCTACATGAACGAGGTTTATCAGGTCACCGAGGACGAGAAGAGACGCCGGCGCCCGGGCTTCCACTATTCCTTCATTCAGGGCGGCTGGCCGCTGGGTTTCCTGCTGGCCAGTGCGCTGGCCCTGGCCTTCCTGCCCGCCTTCGGCTGGCGGCCCCTGTATGTGATGGCGTGTATCCCCGCGGCCATCATCATGTGGGTCATAGCAAAAAAGCTACGGGAAACCCCGCAGTTCGAACTGCACCACCGGCTTACGCAGCTGGAGAAGCACGGACAAGGCGAGCAGGCGCATGCGCTGGCCCATGCCTACGGGGTGGAGCACTCGTCCGCGGCGCCGCTGAAGCGCATCTGGGAGCCGCATCTGCGCCGGAACACGATCGTCTTTTCCCTGGCCTGGATCATCAACTTCTTCGGCATCACGATCTTCAGCGTGCTCGGCACTTCGGTGCTGAAGAACGCCAAGGGCGTGGAACTGTCCACCGCCTTCTGGCTGCTGATCGTCATCAACGGGCTGGCCTACTTCGGCTACGTCTTCCACGGCTGGCTGGGCGACAAGATCGGCCGCAAGCGGACGATCGTCATCGGCTGGATCATCTCAGGCATCTGCTTCAGCATTATGCTCAGCCCACTGGCCGTCAATTCGGGGATGATCATCCTGACGTACGGTGCGGGCCTGTTCTTTTTGGTTGGCCCTTATGCGGCCATCCAGTACTTCATGGCCGAGTGCTATCCGGTCAGCTGCCGTGCCACCGGTACCTCCTTCATCGGCGCCATGAGCCAGCCGGGCACCATCCTTGGCGGTGCCATCTTCACTGCGGTGGCTGCCGGGGCAGGCACCGGAGTGGCCGCCCTGTGGGTGGGGGCGTTGGGGACCCTGGTCTCCGGACTGCTGATGCTCGCTGCCAAGCCGCCGCTTGAGGCTATCTTGGAGGATCATCCCCATGATGCCTGACAATGCGCCGGTAGCCTGAGAGAGAGCCCGACGACGATCGGCGCGAGCGCGCAGGTCATTCGGGCGCTGGGCGCCTGCGGTTGCGCTTGGTTTCGGAGCGCAAGCGTTTTCCTTCGAGCCGACGACGCCGCGAGCCACTCGTGGGCCGGGTTGCTCGCCGGATGACAGGGGGAGCCACTGCGTCTCGCAGGATTGCGACCAAGCGTTGCCTCGCCGCAGTCCTGTTTCGCCGCTGGGAGCGGTGCTCGGAGGCGCTGATGATCAGCACCGTGCCCGAGAGTCTCTCGTAGAGCCGCTCGATGGCTCGTTCGCGTTGGACCTCGCTCAGTGCTGTTGTCGTGCCTAGATCGAGACTGAGTTGCACGCGTGAATCGGCGGTGTTAACGCTCTGGCCGCCCGGGCCGGAGGCTCGGGAGAACTGCTCGAGCAACTCTCCCGCCGGTACCCGGAGGCCGCGGGGCGCGCCGGGTCCCGGAGGCACATGCAGGTCGTCCACAGGATTATTGTCCCGCAGCTCCAATGCAACGTTGCCGGGATGATGTGTAGTCTTCGCATCGCTTGTCAGCGAGTGTGGTTGCCGCGGTGCTCGAACGAGGTTGAAATAAGGTTCAACGTCTAACGTCGATGACGCGGAGCGCAGCGGGCAGGGGCTTCTCTTCTGCGGACGCGGCTCGCTAGCATGGCGCACATGGCCATCAAACTTGAGAACGTCGGTATCGCCGTTCGCGACCTGGAAGCAACGATCGCCTTTTTCACCGACCTCGGTTTGACAGTTATCGGACGTGACACGGTCAGTGGTGAGTGGACCGACACCGCCGTCGGACTCGATGGCAACCACGCCAAGATCGCGATGCTCCAGACCCCAGACGGTCACGGTCGACTCGAACTCTTCGAATACCTCCACCCCGACGCGATAGAGACGTCGCCCACTCGCCCCAACGAGATTGGCATGCACCGCGTCGCTTTCTCAGTAGATGATTTGGACAAGGCCCTCGAGATAGCCGCGAAACACGGCTGCCGTCCGCTTCGCGGTGTGGCGACTTATGAGGACGTCTATAGGCTCACGTACGTCCGCGGTCCCAGCGGCATTATCGTGATGTTCGCTGAGGAACTGACGAAGAAGTGACCGCCGTCGGCCAAGTCTGGCGTGCTGTGCGGATGCGAGGCCCTTCCCGTCAGCCCATCGGAGGAGTGAGGCCGTACCGGGCGATGATGTCCGGAAGCCACGGGGCCTCGCCGAACTGGAGTCCGTACTCGGCTGCCAGTTTGCCGATGGCTTCCGGGTCGGTTGGTTCCCCGGTTTCGAGCTGATCGGCCACACTCCAGAAGAAGTGCTCGAACCCGGCGGGACTGATCACTTCGATCATCCTCGCCGGAATTTTGCCGGCGTTCCACATGGTGTGCAGTTCGCCGCGCGGTTTCGTGATGTAGCCCCCGGCGCCCAGCACCGCCTCGCGCTCGCCGGAGCGGAATCCGATCTCGCCTTCAAGGACGATCGAATACTCATCCTCACGGGTATGCATGTGCGGCGGAACCAAAGCCCCAACCGGGAACGGATGCTCCACGATCGAGATCTGCTCGTTGGTGTGTTCGCCGAACAGTTTGAAGACAACCCCGATACTTCCGAGGCTGCCTTCACGTCCTTCCCTTGGCTGCACGACGGTGAGCCGCGGAGCCTCCTCAGCGCCCATGACCGGCCACCCCTTCGAATTCGATATACAGTGGTGTATATCGAATTGTCCAACCGCAGAGGGAGGGCGTCAACACTTTGAGCGAACAGCTACGTTCAACCACACCGCGCCGCTATCAAATGGTTAAGCGGGCCGAGCAGGTGGACACCACGCGTCAGCGCATCGTTGACGCCGCAGTGGCCCTGCATGGTTCCGTGGGCCCTGCCCGGACGACGATTGCCGGAGTCGCCGAGCGGGCCGGGGTGACCCGCCTGACGGTCTATCGGCATTTCGCCGACGACGAGGCACTGTTCGCTGCCTGTTCCTCGCATTGGCTGTCACAGCAGCAACTACCGGATCCAGCTGCCTGGTCCGAGCTCCCGGATCCGCTGGAACGCCTCCACGCTGGCCTGACGGATCTCTACCGGTTTTATCGCGGCGGCGAATCGATGCTCGCGCGTATCTATGCCGACTTGGATGCACTCCCGGACAGACGCCGCAAAGAGCTCGAGGAGCGCAATGCGTTTTTCCGCGATGCACTGCTTGACCCCTTTCCGGAGACCGGTAGGAGTGGTCAGCTGCGCGCCGTCGTCGGCCACGCTATTTCATTCTGGACGTGGCGGTCGCTCTGCCACGACAACGGGCTTTCCAGTCGGGACGCAGTCCAGGCCATGACAGCCCTGGCAGCAACGACGGCTGGCGAGGGCCAGCGGTAGCCTTTGCCCTGCCCAGAACAGGTAGGAGTGCCGGCCTGCCAAGTCCGCTCAGGGCGACGATGAGATCCGTCGGTCCAGGCAGCAACACGGATCGCGAACGCCGGCGCTGCAGATTGTGTCCTAGCGTCGGAAAGTCAGGTGGACCGTGCCACTCTCGGCCGTCTCCGCGGTGACGTCGTAGTCGGATTCCAGGCCGCGCAGGTCGTCCCAGAGGCGGATGCCGCGCCCCAGGATGATGGGCGCGATCGCGACGTGGAGCTGGTCGACGAGCCCGGCCTTCAGGAAGTCGCGCGCGACGGTCGCTCCGCCGCCCACGCGGACGTCCCTGCCACCGGCGGCTTCCAGCGCGCGGTCGAGCGCCTCCTGTGGCGTTGCGGAGAGGAAGTGGAACGTTGTGCCGCCTGTCATTTCGATCGGCGGCCGTGGGGCGCTGTGCGTGAGCACGAAGACCGGGATCCGGAACGGGGGCTCGTCGCCCCACCAGCCTCGCCAGTCCGGGTCGTCAGGGAAGTGGTGCAGGCCGAACATCCCTGCGCCCATAATCTCTGCTCCGAGCTCCGCGAAGTACGCCTTCGCATACTCGTCGTCCACGCCGGTGGTGCCCTGGCCGGAGGTGTCGAGTAAGACGCGTTCGCGGAAGGTCCGGGTCGCGGCATATGCGCCGACCAGACGAGACCAGTCTTCGCCCATCGGTTTCTCGGGGGTTTGATCCGTCGTCGTCGCGAACCCGTCGAGGGAGATGTTGAGGTCAACGCGAACGGCCATCGGTACTCCAAGTCATGAGCGCTTTAGATTGCATTCACGATACTGGAGGCTCCAAGCTGGTCAAGGAGGATCTCCTGAAGCCTCATTCCGGTTGCTGGATCGATGCCGTTGTCGCCTCATCGAGCGCCTCGATCACCGGCTAGGCCGTGAAGCGGCGGCGGGGCGGGCGGGCATCTTTCATGAGTCAACGCGGACTCTTGACACGGCGGATGCGTGCTCTGCATTCTGGGCGGAGGTGCTCCAGTGATATTCCACAGGCGAAGCAGTCATGCGGCCAGAGTGGCAGGAAATCGTGAAACGTCACCTCCAAAGACCGGCGCCCGGTAGTCGGCGCAGTATCTTGGGCATGGCCTCGGTGATTGCGTTCCTGTTGGTCGTCGGGTGGGGCATGTTCTTCGGCGTCGTTTTGCCCGGTCAGTACGAAGTGGCCGACCGGGCGCCATTCGGCCTCGGACTGGCGTTTACCGCATTCATCCTGGGGGCGCGCCACGCGTTTGACGCCGACCATATTGCGGCGGTGGACAACACAACCCGCAAGCTGGTGGGGGAGGGCAGCCGGCCCGTGTCCGTGGGGTTCTGGTTCGCCCTGGGGCATTCGACCGTCGTGATCGTTGCTGTCACGCTGCTTGCCGCCGGACTGAATAGGTTGGCCGACCAGATTTCCGACGGCGATTCGTTGCTCGCCTCGATAACCGGAGTTTGGGGTGTCATCGTCTCCGGACTTTTCCTGCTACTGATCGGTACCTTGAACCTGTATTCGCTCATCGGGATCGCCCGCGTATTCCGCCAGCTCAGGACTGGCGAATACAACGAAGCTGAAATCGAGGACCTGCTGCAAAACCGCGGCCTGCTTAACCGGCTATTGGCACCGCTGGCCCGACAGATCGACCGGCCTTGGAAGATGTATCCCATCGGCGTGTTGTTCGGACTGGGGTTCGATACGGCAACGACGATTGGGTTGTTTGTGATCGGCGGCAGTGCCGCCCTGACCGCTCCCTGGTATGTGGTTCTCGTTCTGCCGGTCCTGTTCACCGCCGGCATGACGTTGTTCGACACGCTCGATGGCATCTTCATGCACCGGGCCTATCAGTGGGCCTACGCGCGCCCGGTCCGGAAGGTGTACTACAACCTCATGGTCACCGGCACGTCCGTCATTGTGGCTTTCCTCGTCGGCGGAGTGGGCCTGTTGGGGCTGGTGGCCGAGAGAATGCAGGTAGACAGCGGTCCCGTTGCCTGGGTCGCTTCCGTGAATCTGGAGAACTTCGGCTTCCTGATCTGCGGGCTGTTCGCGGCAACCTGGTTGGCCGCGGTCGCGTACTGGAAACTGGGCAAAGTCGAGGCCCGCTATTCCCTGCCGGACTAATATCAACACCGGTGGGTGCCGCGTAGCGCCTGACGCAGCGATTCCTCGATAGCACCTACACGGGGATCTTTCATGCGTCAAGGGGATAGTTGCGCATTGTCCCGTACGCGCCTATCTTGGAGTTCACGAGGTGGCAGACCATGCATGAGCTCTCACTTACGGAAAGCCTTATCGACGCCGTCCTGGACCGAACAGGTGATCGGCAGGTTACCCTCGTGAATCTTCGCATTGGGGCGCTCTCAGGTGTGCTTCCGGATGCTATGCGCTTCTGTTTTGAAGTCGCCTCCGCCGGCACCCCGCTGGCCGGTGCCCAGCTGAAGATCGATGAGCCCCGCGGCCAGGGCCGGTGCCGCAACTGCAAGCGTGATTTCGTGCTGGAAGACCTGATTCTGTTGTGCCCCTGCGGCAGCGCGGACGTGGAAGTCCTCGGCGGCCGTGAACTCGCGGTGACATCGGTGGAGGTGGCATAGATGTGTACCACCTGTGGCTGCGGAGACGCCGAGAACACGCGAGTGGCGGGCATCGAGATTGGGCAGGCCGGCCACGACCATCCTCACCACCACAGCCATCCCCATGAGCATGCCCATGGACTCGACCATGAGCATGCTGCCAGCGGCCCGGAAACCATTGCGCTTGAGCAGGATCTCCTCGCCAAAAACGACCTGCTGGCCGCCCGGAACCGCGGCTGGCTGGAGGGCCGGAGCATCCGCGCCCTCAACGTGATGAGCTCGCCCGGCGCTGGCAAGACCACGCTGCTGGTCCGCACGCTTCAGGAACTGGGCGACCGACTGCAGGCCGGCGTTATCGAAGGCGACCAGGAAACGTCGCTGGATGCCGACCGCATCCGCGCGCTCGGACGGCCCGTCATCCAGATTAACACGGGGGCCGGCTGCCATCTGGATGCCGACATGCTCCGCCGAGGACTCGATGCCCTGGACCCGGCCATGGATTCGACGGTGTTCATCGAGAACGTCGGCAATCTCGTCTGTCCGGCGCTCTTCGACCTGGGCGAAACTGCCAAGGTGGTGATCATTTCGGTGACGGAAGGTGATGACAAACCTCAGAAGTACCCGCACATGTTCATGGCGGCCGACTTAGTGATCGTCAATAAGTCGGACTTGTTGCCTTACGTGGATTTCGATACCAGTGCGTGCCTGGAGCGCATTCGCCAAGTTAATCCGCGGACCGAATTCATGGTCGTTTCGGCCACCACCGGCGAGGGGCTGCCCCGCTGGTATCAGTGGCTCGAAGGCGACGCTCCCGAGCCGGAAACCCTGACCGGATCCCTGACTACAGACGCTCACTGAGCCCTTTCGAGGGCTCTGAAGGAGGCACTGATGCCTACCGAAACATCCTTGCAGGCCGAAGAAGCCCTCATCCACGTGCTGTGGATCAACGCGGGGCTCAGTTGCGACGGAGATTCGGTCGCGCTGACGGCGGCCACGCAGCCCAGCGTCGAGGAGATCGCGCTCGGCGCGCTGCCCGGGTTGCCCAGGATCGCGATGCACTGGCCGCTGATAGATTTTCAGTGCGGTCCCCAGGAAGGGGCCGACGACTTCCTTGAATGGTTCCGCAAAGCGGACCGCGACGAACTGGAGCCGTTCGTCCTGGTGGTCGAGGGCTCCATCCCCAATGAGAAGCTCCACGAACCCGGCGGTTATTGGTGCGGCTTCGGCAATGACTTGGAGACCGGCCAGCCGATCACTACCAGCGAATGGCTGGACCGGCTTGCGCCGAAAGCCACGGCGATCATCGCGGCCGGTACCTGCGCCACTTACGGCGGCATCCATGCGATGGCCGGCAATCCGACCGGTGCCATGGGAGTGCCCGATTATCTGGGGTACGACTGGAAATCCAAAGCAGACATTCCGATCGTCTGCGTCCCGGGTTGTCCCATCCAACCGGACAACCTCTCGGAAACCATCACGTATCTGCTCTACCAAGCCACGGGGCAGGCGCCGCCGATTCCGTTGGACGAGTCGCTGCGCCCCACCTGGCTGTTCGGCAAGACGGTTCATGAAGGCTGCGACCGCGCCGGTTACTACGAGCAGGCCGACTTCGCCACGGAATACGGGTCGCCGAAGTGCATCGTCAAGCTCGGCTGCTGGGGCCCCGTGGTCAAGTGCAATGTCCCCAAACGCGGATGGATGAACGGTATCGGCGGCTGCCCCAACGTCGGCGGTATCTGCATCGGATGCACGATGCCGGGATTCCCTGACAAGTTCATGCCTTTCATGGACGAGCCGCCCGGCGGCAAGCTTTCAACCAATGCCGTCCGCCCCTACGGTGCGGCGATCAAGGCTTTGCGCGGCATCACGGCCAACACACTGGACAAGGAGCCCAAGTGGCGTCGGCCCGGACGCGAACTCCTGACCGGTGCCCGACGCACCTGGTAACCGAACGGCTACTTCAAGACAAGGCGAAGCACAATGACCTCCACAATTCCAACGCCTTCCCAGAGCAGCACAAGCGGCAGCAACCTTGTGGAGATGGCGTGGGACCCCATCACCCGGATCGTCGGCAGCCTCGGCATCTACACCAAGATCGATTTCGAGAACAGCCAGGTTGTTGAATGCCGCAGCACGTCCTCGATCTTCCGCGGCTACTCCTTGTTCATGAAGGGCAAGGATCCTCGAGACGCGCATTTCATCACCAGCCGGATCTGTGGCATCTGCGGCGACAACCATGCCACCTGCTCCTGCTATGCCCAGAACATGGCCTATGGCGTGAAGCCCCCGCATCTGGGCGAGTGGATCGTGAACCTCGGCGAAGCGGCCGAGTACATGTTCGACCACAACATCTTCCAGGAGAACCTCGTCGGCGTGGACTACTGCGAAAAGATGGTCTCCGAAACCAACCCCGGCGTACTGGCGAAGGCGGAGAACACGCGCGCCCCGCACGAAGCCGACCACGGCTACCGTACGATCGCTGACATCATGCGCTCGTTGAACCCGTTCACCGGCGAGTTCTACCGCGAGGCCTTGCAGGTCAGCCGCCTCACGCGTGAGATGTTCTGCCTGATGGAGGGGCGCCACGTCCATCCGTCAACGCTGTACCCGGGTGGCGTCGGCACGGTGGCGACCATCCAGCTGATGACCGACTACGTCACCCGGCTGATGCGCTACGTCGAGTTCATGAAGAAGGTTGTGCCGATGCATGACGACCTCTTCGACTTTTTCTACGAGGCCCTGCCCGGCTACGAGCAGGTGGGACTGCGGCGCACCCTGCTCGGCTGCTGGGGCGCCTTCCAAGATCCGGACTTCTGCAATTTCGAGTACAAGGACATGACGGACTGGGGCCGGAAAATGTTCGTGACTCCCGGCGTCGTTGTTGACGGAAAATTGGTGACCACCGACCTGGTGCGGATCAACCTCGGAATACGGATCATGCTCGGTTCCTCGTACTACGAGGACTGGGAGGACCAGGAAATGTTCGTGACGCAGGATCCGCTGGGCAATCCGGTGGACCGCCGTCATCCGTGGAACCAGCACACCAACCCGAAGCCGCAGAAGCGCGACCTGGCGGAGAAGTACAGCTGGGTCATGTCCCCGCGTTGGTTCGACGGCACGGACAACCTCGCCCTGGACACCGGCGGCGGCCCGTTGGCCCGGCTCTGGTCGACGGCGCTGGCAGGGATGGTCGACATCGGCTACATCAAGGCCACCGGCCACAGCGTGCAGATCAACCTGCCCAAGACCGCGCTCAAGGGGCCAGTATCTTTCGAATGGCACACCCCGCAATGGAGCAACACCCTGGAGCGGAACCGGGCCCGCACGTACTTCCAGGCCTACGCCGCCGCGGCCGCACTGCATTTCGCCGAGCAAGCGCTCGAAGAGATACGGGCCGGAAGGACCAAGACTTGGGAAACCTTCGAGGTCCCCGACGAGGCCTTCAGCTGCGGCTTCACCGAGGCCGTGCGCGGCGTGCTGTCGCACCACATGGTGATCCGCGACGGCAAGATCGCCAACTACCACCCGTACCCGCCCACCCCGTGGAACGCGAGCCCGACGGATTCCCAGGGCATCTCCGGGCCGTACGAGGACGCGGTCCAGGGGCAACCCATCTTCGAGGAGAACGACCGCGAGCATTTCAAGGGGATCGACATCATGCGCACGGTGCGTAGCTTCGACCCCTGCCTGCCCTGCGGCGTCCACATGTACCTGGGCAAGGGGCAGACCCTGGACAAACTGCACTCCCCGACCCAGACGATGACCGGCGAGTGACCTGCCATGCCCGCCGGGGAGCAGCCACGCCAGATCGGTGAGCGCATCGGCACGCTTCTGGACGCGCTCGGGGCTGGCGGCGCCGTCGCCCGTGGACGCGCGGAGGATCTGGTCCGCGAGGTGGCCGACCTGTACGGAGCGGGACTGGAACGGCTGCTGGAAATCCTCAAGGACCGAGGAGTGCTCGATCCCGCCACGATGCAGGCGCTGACCTCGGATGAGCTGGTGTCCGCCGTGCTGCTCATCCACGGGCTGCACCCGCAGGATGTTCAGACCCGGGTTGCCGCCGCGCTGGATAGCGTCCGCCCCTACCTCGGCTCACACGGCGGCGACGTGGAACTGCTGGAAATTAACGACGACGGCGTGGTGCGGCTGCGCCTGTTAGGCACCTGCCAGGGGTGCCCGTCGTCGTCCGTTACCCTCAAGTACGCGGTGGAGGAGGCGATTGAAGCAGCCGCCCCGGAAGTGTCGACGATCGAGGTCGTAGAGGCCGAAAGGGCGGCCGCCTCGCCGGCCGTGATTCCCGTGGACGCACTGCTGGTCCGGCTGAACAGGGAACCCGAGGGTTCCGGGGACCAGCCAACAGGTTCCTGGGAGCCCCTGCCCCAGCTCGCCGAGCTGGAACCCGGGGAGGTCGCGGGCTTCCTGGTCGGCGACGGCTATTCCCTGCTGGCGTGCCGGACCGGGCAGGATGTGTACGCCTACCGTGACTACTGCCCGCGTTGCACCCGCTCGCTGGAAGGCGCGACGCTGCAGCGCGCACTCGCGGCACCGGTCGGCGGCGGCCTGTTGCGCTGCCCCTCCTGCCGCAGCCACTTCGATGTGCGGCAGGCCGGTCAGTGCCTGGAGGACAAGGCCATGCATTTGGATCCGCTGCCCCTGCTCAGCCGTGGCGGCGTGATGTGCGTGGCCGTCCCGGTGTCCGCCGGCCACGGAGGCTGAGATGGATATCGCGCTGCTGCGCAAGATCGCGGCCACCAAGCGGACTGAGACCGGTGCGCGCTGCGAGATGTGCGGCGAGCCCATCGCGGAGCAACACCAGCACGTAGTCGATGTGGAGAGCCGCGGCATGCTGTGCACCTGCCGGCCGTGTTACCTGCTCTTCACGGATGCCTCCGCCCGGCTCCGCTACCGCGCCGTCCCCGACCGCTACCTCTCCTTCCCCGACTTTGACCTCGGCCCTGGTCAGTGGGAGGAGCTCGAAATCCCGGTGGGCCTGGCCTTCTTCTTCTACAGTTCCAAGTTGGAGCGCACGGTCGCCTTCTATCCGGGCCCCGCGGGAGCCACCGAATCCGAACTTCCGCTGGAGGCGTGGGGGGCGGTGTTGGCGCGCAATCCGAGCCTGTCCGTCGCCGCCGCTGATACAGAGGCGCTGCTGATCCGTGGTCCGGGGCCCGAGCGGGCACAGGCGGACTGCTATCTGGTTCCGGTGGACGCCTGCTACGAACTGGTGGGCCAGTTGCGCCGTGTGTGGCGCGGGTTCGACGGCGGACAGCAGTCCCGCGAGCAACTCAGGATGTTCTTCGACCAGGTCCAGAGCCGGTGCCAGCCGGTGCGCGAGGAGGACCGTGGCGGTGCCGGGCCGGGGGATTTGCCGTGACCAACTTGTCCTTCACGGTCCTCGATATCCAGCCCGAGCCCTACTCTGCGGCTCCCCAGCTGACTGCCCGGCTGCGCGTCACCGAGTCCAGCGGCGCCGTCGTCCATGCGATCGCGCTGCGCTGCCAGATCCGCATTCTGCCGCAGCGGCGTGGCTATGGCCCGGGCGAGGAACCAGGGCTGCTGGATCTCTTCGGCGAGCGCGGCCGCTGGCCCTCGACCCTGAAGTCCTTCCTCTGGCTGCAATGCAGCGCCCTCGTCCAAGGGTTTACCGGAAGCACCGAGGTGGAGCTGCCGCTTCCCTGCACCTTCGATTTCGAGGTCGCGGCGGCCAAATACCTGAACGCCCTGCAAGAGGGCATGATCCCGTTGGAATTGCTGTTCTCCGGCACCGTCTTCACCAGAGGCCAGACCGGGTTCACGGTGGAACAGGTGCCGTGGGACCTCGAGGCTTCCTACCAGCTGCCGGTGGAGGCGTGGCGCCGGCTCATGGACCTGCACTTCCCCAATACCGGCTGGCTCCGGCTGGACCGCGAGGTGCTCGCATCGTTGGCCCACTTCAAGGCAGTCCGCGGGCTGACCTCTTGGGAGGCAACCATGGAGGCGCTGCTGGCCGGCGCCACCGCGAACGTTGTGGGTGAGCCACCGCGATGAATATGGGACTGAGCCTGGCCCGCGCCGTCGCCGATGCTGTCCTCTACGAGGGGTACCTGCTCTACCCGTACCGCGCGTCGTCCCGGAAGAACCAAGCACGCTGGCAGTTCGGTATCCTCGGCCCGCCCGGCGCCGCGGCGGCGGGGCTTGGTGAGGAACCGGACATGTCCGCGGACTGCCTGCTCACAGCCGGCCGGAACGCGGCGGTTCAGGTGCACCTGCGCTTCCTCCAGCTGCAGACCCGGACCGTGGAGGAAAAGTGCGACGACGGCGCGTTCCGGGCCGTGGGAGAGCTCACCGTGGGTGCCGCCCGATGGCTGAGCTGGGACGAAGCCGTGGAGCAGGAAATCGCCCTGGGCCCGTTTGCACTGGCTGACCTGGCCGGCCAGCAGGGGGAGGGGCTGGCACTGCCGGTCGAGGTGCCGGCCGGCCGGGACACGGAGTTGCTCACCGACGGCGCCGGGCAGGTCGCCGGGCGACTGGTGCGCCGCCGTCGCCGACTCCGCGGAGAGGTCAGGCTGACCGTGAAGCCGCACGCTAACGGGGTCATTCGGCTGCGGGTAACCGCGGAGAACGTCGGTCCCGCCACGGATACGCCCGGAGCCGCGAACAAACAGGATGCCATCGGCTTGTCCTTCATTGGAACCCACGCTTTGCTGACTTTGCAGGACGGGGATTTCCTCTCCCTGCTCGAGCCGCCGGAAGCGGCAGGAGCCGCGGCCCGGTCCTGCACGCAGCACCGCTGTTGGCCGGTCCTCGCCGGACCCGAAGGCCAGACCGACGTGCTGCTCATCTCGCCCATCATCCTCTACGACCATCCCGCCGTCGCGCCGGAAAGCTCGGTGGAACTGTACGACTCGACGGAGATCGACGAAATCCTCACGCTGCGGGTGCTGACCCTCACGGACGAGGAAAAGGCGGAGGCCCGGGCCACCGATCCGCGGGCGGCAGCGGTGATCGACCGCTGCGCCGCGATGTCGCCCGAGGAACTCCAGCAGTTGCACGGCGTCCTGCGCGATCCCCACGCCGCGGATTTCCTGACGCTCATCGAAGAGCCGGCGGCCGGATCCGGGGGCAACAGCGGATCGGAGAGCCTTCCGTGGTGGGATCCCGCGGCGGACGCGAGCGTCCATCCTGACGAGGACGCCGTGCTGATCGGAAGCGTTCCGGTCGCCCGCGGCAGCCGGGTGCGAGTGAAGCCGGGCCGGCGGGCCGATGCCCAGGATCTCTTCTTCGCCGGTCAGGCGGCGAGGGTCACCAGCGTCCATTTCGACGTCGACGGCAGCACGCATATCGGACTGGTCTTCGAAGAGGACCCTGCAGCCGACCTGCACGAGGGCTACGGCCGTTCCTTCTACTACGCCCCAGACGAACTGGAGCCTCTTGATCCCGCCCCGTCCGGCGGACAGTCCGAAACCCAGCACGGAAGGGAAAACCAATCATGAGAGCAGTAGGGATGGTGGCCACGGGCATGCTTTCCGCCGTCGCGCTCGGCCTCGTCTACCTCGGGCTGCGGTCGCTCCCGGACATCCGGCGCTACTTGAAACTGAGCCGGATGTGAACACCAGGATCCAACCACGCACAGCGGTCGGTGATACGGCCGCGGATTTCACAGGACGTGCCCTGGTGGCCGGCGTCGGCAACATGTTCCTGCGCGATGACGGCTTCGGCCCTGAGGTGGCACGGCGCCTGACCACAGCCGCGGCCGGCCAACGGCCCGGACTGCAAGTGGTCGACTATGGAATCCGGGGGATGCATCTGGCGTACGACCTGCTGGCCGGCGTGGACGCGCTGATCCTGGTAGATACAGTCCCTCCCGGTGCGCACGATGCAGAACCGGGAAGCATCCGGATCCTGCGCGTAGGTGCCGAAGACCTCGCGGAAGCAGGGCCGCTGGATCCACACGGCATGGATCCCGCTGCGGTGTTGAACCGGCTTCGCTCACTCGGCGGCAAACTGCCGACAACCTACGTCGTCGGCTGCGTACCAGCTAATACGACGGAGGGCATCGGGCTCTCGCCAGCGGTCGCGGCCGCTGTCCCCAAGGCGATGGCCGCCGTCGTCACGCTCCTGGAAAAAACGTTCCCCATCCCACCTAAGGAGGTACCGCCATGTGCCTAGGCATACCGGGGCGGGTCATCGAGCTCGTTGAAGGCTACGCCGGCCAGCTCGCCCTCGTGGATGTAGCCGGGGCGGAGCGGAAAATCAACATCGGGCTGTTGGAAGACGGTCCGCCCGAAGCCGGCAGCTGGATCCTGATCCACATGGGTTTCGCCTTGCAAAAGATGGATGCCGAGGGTGCGGAGCAGGTAATGAGCGGCCTCGAATTGATGGGGCATGAGCGCGATTCCGGGAGCGGGTTGCCCTAGATCGCAGGGCTGGAAATCGAACAGCAATTTCTATCGAGGAGGACCACCATGTCCGAGGAACAACCATCCGAGTCCAGTGAACAGCGGGAGCAGCCCAAGACCGACCGGCTGGGCAACGACTTCAACAAAGGCACCAACCCTGCGCCCGGCGGGCAAACGGATACGGGCGGCAGCGCCGTGCCGCCGTACGAGGGCAGGAGCACGGAACGCAATGAGCCGGCCGAGGGCACCGCCCGCGCGTGGGGCAGCGAACCTCCCGAGAAAGAGCCGGAGCAACCCGGGCCGGAGGAGACTCCCGCTGACGCCAAGATGGCTCCGGAAGGGGTCGGTGCGAGCATCACCCGCGGCGGCGAAGAAGTCATCAGGCAGGACGGCAAAGAGCCGGGCCGGGTGGACACCGGGACCAAGGGACCGTCCGAGCGTCCGACGGGCACGTCGACGACCCGCGACTCCACGGACGTCGATCGCGACGAGGAGTCGGGAGAGGCCGCTCCCCAAGCGCCGTAGCGTCTGGCTTGCCACCCGGGCTAGCGTTCGAGTGCGATCGCCGCGCCCCGATGCTCGACGCCCTTGTTGGCGATCTCCAGGTGCCGGGCGGTGAAGTGCTGCAGTTGCCGCAGTTCACGCGGGGTCAGGACATCACATACCCAGTCACAATGGAGGGAGACAACATCCCCGACGTTGAGTTTCTCCACGAAACCCGTTCCTGCCACGGCGAATTTCGCGGTCTCGACCACCGGGTCCCCGACGGACAGGAACGTGCCGTTCCAGACCAGCTGGGGCGAGCTGACCACGGCCTCGTCACCGGCAATGCCGCGGACCTGGCCCCAGCGGATCCGGCAGCGATCGAGCACGGTGAGCGCCGTGGCGTACCGTCGCTCGTCGCGCAGTAGGCCCAGCCAAGGATAAATCTCGAAGACGTGGAAGCTGTGGTGGGGAACGCCGCCGGCCAAGACCCCTTCCACCAAGTGCGGGAACTGCTGGCCGGTCCGAGCGCGGAAGCGATCCTCCATGGAATTGCCCATGTTCCGGATGCCCACGGAATCCAACAGGCTATTGCCCACCCAGTAGGCTTCCACGACGCGACGGTCCAATGGATCCGGGATGCCGGTCGCTCCGGCGATTAGCTCCAGGTACGGGTAGGCTCCGGCAAACCCTTTCGCGAGTTCGCGGAGCCCCTGATCGGTGATTCCGGTCTGTCCATAGTGGAGCAGCGCGTCGCTGTCCAGCGGACCGCAGCTGCCCCGGGCATTGGGCGGGTAAGCATAACGGACAAACAACTGGGCGCCGTCGATGACCATGATGTGCCACCTTCCGCTCATGCGTGCTTCGACGGTAGCACCGGGGTCGGCACACGGGCAAGGAATACGGACCCCGGGCAGCTTCGGCCCCCTTTTTCGCCCGCCGCCGGGAAAAGCGCTCTGCGACTCACCGGCCTCATTGAGGCAAGGACCCCGGTCAACGAGCACAGTTCATGGGCTCGTTGACAGGCCTGATCCCGAGGGCGATGCTGTTTACACTGAAGCACCGCGGCCTCAGCGTCCCTGATGCCGAAACGGCGCAATGCGACAGGATCCGGGGAGCGTGCCCATGACCGCTGAGTTCAACCGCCGGTCAATCCTGCAGGCCATCGGGCTGGGTGGCGGAATCGCATTTTTAGCCGGATGCGGCGGCAGCCGCACCGCTCCGACGCAGACCGGGGGCAGCACGTCTTCAGGCATCAGCTTCCGTGACCAGCAGGGCAGGACCATCACCTTCGACCGGCCGGTCACCCGCGTGGTGACCATTCCCATGCCGGCCGCGTCGCTGCTGGTGGCAGTGGACGGCGGCGCAGATCATCTGGCCGCCATGCACAACGCATCCTGGGTGGCGATGCGCGACGGCATCCTCGGCACCATCTTCCCCAGGGCTTTGGAGCTTCCCCACGAGATCGCCACGCAGGATTTCACGCCCAACGTCGAGAGCGTACGGGCGCTGAACCCCGACGTCGTTATCCAGTGGAGCGATGCCCAACTGGTGGCCCCCTTGGAAAACGCCGGGCTGAAAGTGATCGGCCTGGTCAACAACGGCAAGCAGGAGGACGTGGACGCGTGGATCGCCATGTTTTCCGCCATGCTCGGGAAGCCGGAACGGGCCACAGAGATCAAAAACCACAGCGACCGGGAACTCGCGGAGGTGAAGGAACTCGCGGCCGGACGTAACGCCCCCGGGCCGAGCATCCTCTACTTCAACCGATTTGTTGGCGGGCTCAAAGCCGCCGCCGCCAAGACCTACAACGACTTCTATATCAAGCTGGTAGGCGGCAGCAATCCCGCCACCGGCGACGACGCGCTGCCTGGTACCGGCATGGTTGGACTGGACGTGGAACAAGTCCTGAGCTGGGATCCGGAGGTCATCCTGCTGGGTAATTTCGACGGCGCCATGCCGCAGGACGTGTACGACGATCCGGTCTGGAAGAACGTCGCCGCGGTCCGGTCCCGCCGGGTCTACAAGGTGCCGCTGGGCGGCTACCGCTGGGATCCGCCGGGCCAGGAATCGCCGCTCATGTGGCACTGGCTGAGCGACATCGCCTTCCCGCAAGAGCAGTCCGGGTTGCGCGGCAAGATTACCGACTACTACCGGATGCTCTACAACTACCGGCCGACCAATCCGGATCTCGATCGGATCCTCTGGGCCGAGCAGAACCGCCAATCCGCCGACTATCAGCAGTTCAATGCTGGATGAGGCGGCCTATCCACGGTCGAAAAAACGGCGAAAGGCGGCTCGCCGTTCCCCTCCACGCAGGGATAGGCGTGAGCGGTCCGGCGGTCCGCCCGTTTTCACACCGATCGCGGTCTCCGCCGGCCTGCTGACAGTCGTCTGCCTGGTGGCGCTGGCGGTGGGTCGCTACAACGTCCCGCTGTGGCATGTGGCGCAGATCCTCGCCGCCCAACTCTTCCCCGGCGCCCCCGAGGTCAGCGCCACGGAAGAGAGTGTTGTTGTGCTAGTGCGGCTGCCGCGGGTCCTGCTCGCACTGCTGGTGGGGGCCGGGCTGTCGATCGGCGGGGCTGCCCTCCAGGCAATCTTCCGTAACCCGCTGGTCAGTCCCGAGATTATTGGAGTGTCGGCCGGCGCGTCCTTTGGCGGCGCCTTGGCCCTGCTGCTCGGTTTGGGCTCCCTGCTGCTCGTCTCCGGCGCGTTCATCTTCGGACTGCTGGCCCTCGTCATGCTCTTCCTGATCACCTCCGGGCGCGGCGGGACGCCCCTGCTGATGATCGTGCTTGGCGGGGTAGTGATCGGCTCCTTCTTCTCCGCGCTCGTCGCCTTCATCACCTACATCGCGGATCCGAACACCACGCTGCCGGCCATCGTCTTCTGGCTGCTCGGCAGCGTTGCGTCCGCTACCTTCGCGAAGGTTCTGGTGGCGGCAATGCCGGTCCTGCTCGGCACTATCGTGCTCTTGGTTCTGCGCTGGCGGATCAATGTGCTCTCCTTGGGCGACGACGACGCTGCCGCGCTGGGACTACGGCCCTCGACCCTGCGCTGGGTGGTGCTGGTGGCCGTTGCGCTGATGGTCGCGGGCGCCGTCGCGGTCAGTGGAGCTGTCAGTTGGGTGGGCCTGGTCATCCCGCATGTGGCCCGGATGTGGGTGGGGCCCGACCACCGGGTGCTGCTGCCGGTGACGTTCCTGCTGGGCGGAACCTACCTCGTCGTGATCGACACCATTGCCCGGACGCTGACCGCCGGGGAGATTCCGCTCGGAGTGCTCACCGCCCTGATCGGCGCACCGGTGTTCTTCCTCCTCCTGCGCCAAAACCGGGACAGGATCTGGGACAGTGCTTGAGCTTGACGGCGTAGGGTTCGGTTACAGCCCGCAAAAGTGGACGTTCCGCGGCGTCAGCTTCCAAGTACAGGCCGGCACCGCCACGGCCGTGCTGGGCCCCAACGGAAGCGGAAAGACCACACTGGTGCGCTGCGCTGCAGGGTTGCTGTCGCCGGTGGAAGGCTCCGTTCGCCGGGACGGAGACGCCGGCTACGTGCCGCAAGCCCACGGGAGCGCTTTCGCCTACCCCGCACTGGAGATGGTGCTCATGGGGCGGGCCCGGCAGGTCCGCTTTTTCCGCTCGCCCGGAGCGGCCGACCGAGCGGCGGCGCTGGAAGCGATGGACCGGATCGGCATCGCTGAACTACAGGACCGGCTGTTTCCAACGCTGAGCGGCGGCGAACAGCAACTGGTCCTGCTCGCCCGCGCCATCGCCACAGGCTGCCCCGTTCTGGTTCTCGACGAGCCCGCCACCGGTCTGGACCTGAAGAATCAGGCCCGCATCCTGACGCTGCTGCGCGAACTGTGCTCCGACGGCATGACCGTACTGCTGAGCACGCACCATCCCGACCACGCGCTGTATCTGGCGGATCGGGTGGTACTCATGGGCGGATCCGGGCCGACAACCGGGACCGCGGAAGAGTTGCTCACCGCCAGGGAACTCTCCGCGCTGTACGGCGTTCCGGTCAGCACTCTTCTGTACGCCGACGGAAACACGCAACAACGCACCATCGTTGTCCACTACGGAGGACTTTGACCCGATCCTGTACCGATTGCTGAGTTGCCGGGTAGCCACAAGCAAAGGCGGCGGGGCCGGGCAGCCAGATCACTCTACGGCCCGGTGGCGCGGGCTGTTCGGGTTCATCAGCGAGTGCTTGCGGCTGTAGAACATGTAGATGACCAGGCCGATGATCAGCCAGACCACGAACCGCAGCCAGGTTTCCCAGTGCAGCTGGAGCATCAGGAACAAGGAGGCTAAGACCCCGAAGGCAGGTACCACGGGCATCAGTGGCAGTCGGAAGCTCCGCGGCACCTCCGGTCGGGTGCGCCGCAGCACGATCACGGCGACACTGACCACCACGAAGGCGGCCAGGATGCCGATGTTGGTCAGGTCGGCTACGGCCCGGATGGGGAAAAATCCTGCCAGCAGCGCTGCTGCGCCGCCGGCGATCCAGGTCACCCGCTGCGGGGTGCCGTGCCGGTCCGTCGCCGCGAACCAGGACGGCAGCAGCCCGTCGCGGCTCATCGAGAACCATACTCGGGTCACGCCCAGCAGGAAGGTGAGCATCACGGTCAGGATCGAAACCACGGCGAAGGCGGCAATGATCGTGGCCACGGTCGGCAACCCGACCGACTCGAAGGCGGACGCGAACCCCGCGGTGGGGCTGATGTCCGTGTAGTTCTGCATGCCGGTCAGCACCAGGGTGGCCAGCACATACAGCGTCATCGCGATGCCCAGCGACAGCAGGATCGCCTTAGGCATGTACTTCTTGCCGTCTACGGATTCCTCCGCCGCCGTGCTCATCGCGTCATAGCCGAAGACCGCGAAGAAGACAGTGGCGGCCCCGGCCAGCACCGGACCGAATCCGGAAGGCATGAACGGGGTGTAGTTGTCCGGGTTCACGTAGAAGAAGCCCAGCCCGATGATGAAGAGGATCAGCGCGATCTTCAGCCCCACCGCTATCAGTTCGAACCGGCCGAAGGTGCGGGTCCCGCGGCTGAGGATCCAGGCGATCAGCAGACAGACCAGAAGGGCCGGCAGGTTGATCACGCCGCCCTCGACCGTGTCGCCGGTGCCCTGCATCCACGCCGGCACTTGGACGCCGATGCCGTCCATGAAGGCGGTGAAATAGCCCGAGATGCCGAGGGCGACTACGGCGACGATGGCCGTGTATTCCAGCAGCAGGTCCCAGCCGATAAACCAGCCGATGATCTCCCCCAGAGCAACATAGCCATAGGTGTAGGCGGAGCCGGCAAATGGGATCATGCCCGCGAATTCTGCATACGACAGTGCAGCCGCCGCGCTGGCCAGGCCCGCAATGAGGAAGGAAATGAGCACCGCCGGGCCGACCGGCGGCGCGTCGGGGCCGCCATTGGCCACCAGACCGGCCAGTGTGAAGATGCCGATGCCGATGATCCCGCCGACGCCGATCGCGGTCAGCTGCCATAGGCCCAGGCTTTTGGAAAGATGGCTTTCCCCGCTCTCCTCCACCATCTCTGTGATCGGCTTGCGCCTGAGGATGGATTGGGAACCGCTCCCGATAGACATGCCGGACTCCGATGTTCGAGCCTGCATCTGCCGCCGGAACCCTGCGTCAGGGGCGGCTCCGCCGTGCGGATGCCCTGTACCTTTTCGAGTATGGACCGTGCGCCGCCCGCTGGGAATAGTTTTGCGGCCCTGAACATGCAAATCCCGCCACGCCGGTGTCGATCTCTACCGTGCTTGGTCCCGGCGGACGGCCGCGATAGCGTCAAACCGTGGACAAGCCGAAGACCGTAGACGAATACCTGGCCACCTTCTCCGAAGACGCCCGTCAGCTGTTAGACGAGCTGCGCGCGCTGAGCCGCAGGCAGGTACCCGAAGCCGCGGAAGCCTTGAAATGGGGTTCTCCGGCCTACTCTCTCGACGGCACCATCATGTTTGTTTTTGCCGGTTACCGTCAGCACGCGAACTTCGTTTTCACGCCGAGCACCCGAGCGGCGTTCGCCGACGAACTCACGGACTTCCGAACAGGCAAGGGATCGGTACAGCTGCCCTACGGGCAACCCGTTCCCGCCGGGCTGTTGAGACGGATGATTGACCACCGCATCCGGGAATTCCGGGAAGACGGTGTGTTGTGGATGTAGGAATGCGGTGACGGCGGGGTCCTAAGGTCCCTGGAGCGTCTCATCTTTCAGCCCGGCTGACGGGACTTTGAGGACTGCCGGCTTCCCGCCGTCGCACCCCTGTTGTGCGTGCACCGTTTGGGTTAGGGTGGGCGCATGTCGCGGTTCAGCTTTTTGGAGTGGCCCGTTGTACGGCAGCTCCGATCGAGTGATTCACTCGGGCGGGGCGAGGCCGTAACTTCGCCGCGAACCCGCGAGATCACTCCCCGGACATCTACCGCAGACCGCGTGGTGCAAAGCGTTTGCCCCTACTGTGCGGTGGGATGCGGCCAACGCGTCTTCGTCAAGGACGAAAAGGTTGTCCAGATTGAAGGCGACCCGGATTCGCCGATCTCCCGGGGCAGGCTCTGCCCCAAGGGATCCGCCAGCGAGCAGTTGGTCAATGCGCCGAGCAGGCAAACCCAGGTGCTGTATCGGGCACCCCATGCCAAGGACTGGCAGCACCTTGACTTGGACACCGCCGTCGACATGGTGGCCGATAGGTTCCTCGCCGCACGCCGGAACAACTGGCAGCAAAACGATGAGCACGGCCGTCCGCTCCGGCGGACCATGGGCATCGCTGGCCTGGGCGGGGCAACCCTGGACAATGAAGAGAACTACCTGATCAAGAAGCTCTTCACCGCTGCGGGCGCCATCCAGCTCGAAAACCAAGCACGCATTTGACACTCCGCCACGGTTCCCAGTTTGGGAACCTCCTTTGGACGCGGCGGAGCGACGCAATCGCTCCAGGACATGGCCAATGCCGACTGCATTGTTATCCAGGGCTCGAACATGGCCGAGTGCCATCCCGTCGGCTACCAATGGGTGACGGAGGCCAAGGCGCGCGGCGCGAAGGTCATCCATGTAGATCCACGGTTCACGCGCACCAGTGCGGTGGCAGACAAACATGTTCCAATCCGTGCCGGTTCAGACATCGTTCTTTTGGGCGCCCTGATCAACCATGTGATCAGCAACGATCTCTGGTTCAAGGAATACGTTCATGCGTATACGAATGCGGCAACGCTGGTGGGCCAAGACTTCCGTGACACGGAGGACCTGGACGGGCTGTTCTCCGGATTCGACCCGGAAACGGGCCAGTATGACCTGGCGTCCTGGGCCTATGAGCGGAAACCCGGGGCAGAAGAATCGGACGGAGACGGAGACGGACACGAACACGGTGCTGATACCTCCGAGCGCGCCGCCGGGCAGCAGTACGGCAGCGGCGGCCCGCCTTTGGGGCGCCCGGATTTCGAGCAGGACCCGACCCTTGAGCACCCGCGGACGGTGTTCCAGATCCTGAAACGCCACTACTCGCGCTACACCCCGGAAATGGTCCGTGACGCCTGCGGCATCTCCCTCGAGGACTTCGACTACCTCGCGCGGGCCGTCACGGAGAATTCCGGCCGCGAGCGGACCACCTGCTTTGCGTACGCCGTCGGCTGGACGCAGCACACGGTGGGCGCGCAGTTCATCCGCACCGCGGCAATCCTGCAGCTCTTGTTGGGCAATATGGGCCGGCCAGGCGGGGGAGTTATGGCGCTGCGCGGCCATGCCAGCATTCAGGGTTCCACAGACATCCCGACGCTGTTCAACCTGCTGCCCGGTTACCTCCCCATGCCGAAGGTCGAGACGGAGACTCTGCGCGATTACCTCGACGCCATCGCCTCCCCGGAGCAGAAGGGTTACTGGGCGGATGCCGACGCCTACACCATCAGCCTGCTCAAGGCGTGGTGGGGCGATTCGGCCAACGAAGACTCGGACTGGGGCTACGGCTACCTTCCGCGGATCAACGGCCCGCACGGGACGTACCAGACCGTGATGAGCATGCTCGATGACGAGGTGGAGGGCTACTTCCTCTTCGGCCAGAACCCCGCCATCGGGTCCGCGAATGGCAGGATGCAGCGCCTTGGCATGTCCCATTTGAAGTGGCTGGTGGTGCGCGACCTCAACCTCATCGAGTCGGCCACGTGGTGGAAGGACGGTCCGGAGATCGCCTCGGGCGAGCTGCGCACCGAGGACATCGGCACGGAGGTCTTCTTCTTGCCGGCCGCGACCCATGTGGAGAAGGCCGGCTCCTTCACCCAGACGCAGCGGTTGCTGCAATGGCGGCACCAGGCGGTCCGGCCGCCGGGTGACTGCCAGAGCGAACTACAGTTCTTCTACGAGCTGGGCAAGCGCCTCCGGGCCAAGCTGGCGGACTCGACCGATGAACGGGACCGGCCGCTGCTGGACCTGACCTGGGACTATCCCACCGACGAACACGGCGAGCCCGATGGCGAGGCGGTGCTCGCCGAAATCAACGGCCGTTATCTCACTGGTCCCAAAGCCGGCCAGCCCCTCTCGTCCTACACCGAGATGCGCCCCGACGGCTCGACGGCGGGCGGCTGCTGGATCTACACCGGCGTGTATGCAGACGGCATTAACCACGCCGCGGACCGAGAGCCCGGGCAGGAACAAGGGCCGGTCGCCGCCGAATGGGGCTGGGCATGGCCGGCCAACCGCCGCATTCTCTACAACCGCGCCTCGGCGGACCCCGAGGGCAAGCCGTGGAGCGAACGCAAGAAGTACGTCTGGTGGGACCGGGAGCAGAACCGGTGGATAGGCGAGGACGTCCCTGACTTCCCCGTCGACCGCGCTCCGGGAAGCCGTCCGGATATATCCCTGGGCGGTGCAGCCGCGCTGGCGGGAGACGACCCCTTCATCATGCAAGCCGACGGCAAGGGCTGGCTGTTCGCGCCGAAGGGCATGGTGGACGGCCCGTTGCCGACCCACTATGAGCCGCAGGAGTCCCCGGTGGCCAACCCGCTCTACCGGCAGCAGCAGAACCCCGCCCGACTGATCTATCCGCGCGAAGACAACCTCAGTGCGCCCAGCGCGGGCACGCCCGGGGCGGACATCTATCCCTACGTCTTCACCACGTACCGATTGACCGAACATCACACGGCCGGCGGGATGAGCCGGTGGCTGCCGTACCTCTCCGAGCTTCAGCCGGAGATGTTCTGCGAAGTGTCTCCGGAATTGGCGGCCGAACGTGATTTGGAACCCTACGGATGGGCAACAATCATCTCGCCAAGGGCTGCCATCGAGGCCAGGGTGCTGGTCACCGAACGGATGAGGCCGCTGGTGGTGGGCGGCCGCACGATGCACCAGATCGGGTTGCCCTATCACTGGGGAGTCGGCAGTGACGCCGTCGTCAGCGGCGACGCAGCCAACGACCTGCTGGGGGTGACTCTGGATCCGAATGTGCAGATCCAGGAGTCCAAGGCCGGATCATGCGACATCCGTCCAGGCCGGCGGCCGCAGGGACCGGAACTCCTCTCCCTGGTTGCCGACTATCAAGCCCGCGCCGGTGTAACGCCCGAGACCGGCAGCGAAAAGGTCACCGGCCCCAACCGGGCGTTGGGCGACGACTCGACGAGGGAAGGCTAAATGAACAAGCTGACCGAAGCTCCCGGACACATTCCACACACGGGACACCCGCGAAAGGGCTTTTTCACCGACACCTCGATCTGCATTGGATGCAAGGCGTGCGAAGTGGCCTGCAAGGAATGGAACCGCAACCCCCACGACTCGGACTACGAACTGCTTGAGTCCTCCTACGACAACACCGGCGCGCTGGGAGCCGACACCTGGCGCCATGTCGCCTTCATCGAGCAGGACCGCGAGCACATCGAAAAGGCACGCGACTCCGGACGGGCGCTGGTCAGCCTCGGCATGCCTGGCATCGGGCCGCCGGGAGACTCAGACGCCGCGGGCGGGGTGGATACGTCGCCCCCCGATACGCCCGATTTCAGGTGGCTGATGTCCTCCGATGTGTGCAAGCACTGCACCAACGCCGGGTGCCTCGACGTGTGCCCGACCGGTGCGCTGTTCCGCACCGAGCACGGCACTGTTGTGGTGCAGGACGATGTCTGCAATGGGTGCGGCACCTGCGTGGCCGGGTGCCCGTTCGGCGTCATCGAGCGGCGCAGCGACGGCACGGCGGGGGTGAAGGCACAGCGCGACTTCACCCCCGGGGAGCAGGCGCCGACCCGCAACGTGGGCGTCGCCCAGAAATGCACGCTGTGCTACGACCGGATGGTTGATGGCCAGACGCCCGCCTGCGCCCAGGCCTGTCCGACGACGTCGATCAAGTATGGCGAGCGCGAGGAGCTGGTGAGCACCGCGAAACAGCGCGTTGCCGAACTGCACTCGCAGGGGCTGACCGAGGCGCGCCTGTACGGGGCCAACGACGCCGACGGGGTCGGTGGCACCGGTTCCGTGTTCCTGCTGCTGGATGAGCCGGAGGTGTACGGTCTGCCGCCGGATCCGCGCGTTCCCACCGCCGACTTGCCACGGATGTTCAAGCGGGCGGGAATCGCTGCGGCCGGCATGCTGGCGGCGACCGCTGCGGCCTTCTTGGCTGGAGGCCGCCGTTGACCGTCTCCGACTTCGACAACTACCGCTCGCCCGAACCACCACGCCGGTCGAAGCGCGGAGGCAAGCGGCGGCGCGCCGGAACAGGGGAGGGCGCCGGCGAAATGCCGATGGTGCCGGAGCCGGAGTTCACCTCGTACTACGGCCGGCCCGTGGTCAAACCGCCGCCGTGGGGCGACCCGATTGGCGCCTACCTCTTTCTGGGCGGCGTGGCCGGCGGCTCGGCGCTGCTGGGACTCGGCGGGCAGCTCACGGGCAGGCCGGCGTTGTGCCGCAACAGCCGACTGGCCGCCCTGACATCAGTGGGGATTGGTGCTGCCGCGTTGGTTGCCGACTTGGGCCGGCCGGAACGTTTCCTCAACATGCTGCGCACCATCAAGCCCACGTCTCCGATGAGCCTTGGCTCCTGGATCCTTGCGGCGTTCAGCGCCGGCGTCGGAATCTCGGCAGCTTCCGAGATCGACCGCATGACCGGATCACGGCTCCCGCTGGGGCCCCTGCGCAGGATGCTGCGCGCGATGGAGGGGCCGGCGGGCGTGGAGGCGGCCTTGTTCGCAACCCCGCTCTCCGCTTACACCGCCGTGCTGTTGTCGGACACCGCCAACCCCACGTGGAACGCGGCGCGCGAAGATCTGCCCTTCGTCTTCGTGAGTTCGGCCAGCCTCGCCGCGGCGGGCTTGGCCATGATCACCACGCCCGTGCAGCAAGCAGGGCCCGCCCGGGCGCTCGCGGTACTGGGTGTAGCCGGTGATGTGATCGCTGCCCGGGCCATGGAAAACCGGATGGACCCGGTGGCTGCCGAACCCCTCCGCGAGGGTGCTCCCGGACGAATGCTCGTATGGAGCCAGCGGCTGGCAGTCGCCGGCGGCATCGGAGTCCTGGCCGGCGGCAGGCAACGGCCCGTAGCAGCGGCCTGCGGTCTGGCGCTGCTGACAGCCTCGGCGTTGACCCGGTTCGGGATCCTGCGGGCCGGCATCCGCTCCACCGAGGACCCCCGATACACGATCGAACCGCAGAAGAAGCGGCTTGCGGCGCGGCGGAAAGCCGGCATCGTCGACGATTCGATCACGACCGCCGGATAGCCGGGAGCCCGGTTAGCGGACGTCGATCACGGACCCCGCAACAATGTGTCCTACGATGGGGTGCCCCGGCAGCTCTCCAACCACGAGCAGGCCGCCCGACGTCTGCGCATCGGCCAGCATCAGCAAGTCGTCTTCCGTGATTCCCGCTCCCGGGCGCAGGTGCGGACGCACCCAGTCGAGATTGCGCCGGGTGCCTCCGGAGATGTAGCCATCCCGGAGCGCTTCCCGTGCCCCGGCGACGAGGGGTACCGCATCGCGGTTGATTACCGCGCCCACCCGGGACGCACGGCACATCTTGTACAGGTGGCCGAGTAAGCCGAAGCCGGTGACGTCGGTCGCCGCGCGGACGCCACTGCGCAGCGCCGCGTCCGCGGCATCCCGGTTCAACTGGGTCATCACGGCGATCGCCTCGTCGAAGACCTCACCGGTCTGCTTGTGCCGGTTGTTGAGCAGACCCAGGCCAATCGGCTTGGTCAGCGTGAGCGGCAGCCCGGGCTTGGCCGCGTCGTTGCGCATGAGCTGGTCGGGCGCGGCGATACCGGTCACCGCCATCCCGTATTTCGGTTCCGGGTCGTCGACCGAGTGCCCGCCGGTCACCGGACACGCCGCTTCCGAGGCCACGTCCAGCCCGCCCCGCAGCACTTCGGTCAGCAGTTCCATCGGCAGGACGCCGCGGGGCCAACCGACCAGGTTGATCGCGCTGATCGGCCGCCCGCCCATGGCATAGATGTCGGAGAGGGCATTCGCCGCCGCGATCCGGCCCCAGTCATAGGCATCGTCCACCACGGGAGTGAAGAAGTCCGCCGTCGAGAGCACTGCGAGATCCTTGCCCACCTGCACGGCGGACGCATCATCGCCATCGTCGAGCCCGACGAGAACGCCGGGGCCGGCCTGGCCGGTCAGGCCGCGGACAACGTCCTCGAGTTCACCGGGCGGGATCTTGCAAGCACAGCCTCCGCCGTGCGCGTAGGTTGTGAGCCGCACGGCTTCCGCGGGTTCTTCCATCACGCCGGTGATCGCGTTCATGGGTCCAGCATAGGAGCGACGGGCGATGTTAGCATGCACTTGGAGGCGTCCGGGTCCTGGTGGGCCCCCCGGTCTTCAAAACCGGTGAGACCGAGTACCTCGGTCTGGCGGGTTCGATTCCCGTCCGCTTCCGCCACCGCAGCAGCTCCCGTGACGCGGGAAGGAGGGGCCGTGGGCCAGAACGACCCGCGCCGGCATATTCCGCGCACCGACCAGTTGCTCGCCCATCCAGAGCTTCGCCACGCCCGCAGCCGGCTGGGCGACGACGTGATCCGTTCTACCGTGCGAGACGTGCAAGAACAGGCGCGCCGTGGCGACCTGGCCCCGGGAGACGTGGAAGCGATGGTCCTGGCCGCGGTAGCTTCCCGTGCAGCCTCCTCGCTTCGGCCCGTACTCAACGCCACCGGGGTCATCGTCCATACGAATCTTGGCCGCGCTCCACTCTCCGGTTCCGCCCGGCAAGCGCTGCTCTCGGCGGCAGGTTATGTCGACGTCGAAATGGACTTGCCCACCGGCGGACGATCACGGCGCGGGGCCGGTGCGCGGCAAGCTTTGCTGGACGCCTGTCCGGCTGCCGAAGAAGCCCTGGTGGTGAACAATGGGGCCGCGGCCCTGGTGCTGGCCACCACCGCGCTCGCCGGGGTCGGCGAAGTGGTGATCAGCCGCGGTGAGCTCGTCGAGATCGGGGCCGGGTTCAGGCTTCCCGAGCTGATCGAATCGACCGGTGCCCGCTTGCGCGAGGTAGGGACCACCAACCGGACGCATCTGGCGGATTACGCTGCCGCGGTCGGCACGCACACCGGTTGCCTGCTCAAGGTGCACCCCAGCAATTTCCGGGTCAGCGGCTTTACCTCGGGCGTCGGCATCGGCCAGCTACGCTCCCTGGCCGACGAACATCAGATCCCCCTGGTTGTAGATCTCGGCAGCGGCCTGCTCGCACCGGACCCGGTGCTGCCCGGGGAACCGGACATCTCCGGCGCGCTGGCCGCTGGTGCCGACGTCGTCATCGCCAGCGGGGACAAACTCCTGGGCGGTCCTCAAGCAGGACTGGCCCTGGGCCGTGCCGAAGTGATGGCCCGACTGGCCCGCCATCCTTTGGCGCGTGCGGTGCGGGCGGACAAGCTGACGCTGGCCGCCTTGGAGGCGACCCTCACCGGCGAACCGACGCCGGTGACGGCTGCCCTGCACGCCGACCCCATTCGGCTTCGTCAGCGTGCGGAGCGCTTGGCGGCTGCCGCCGGGGGCCGGGTGGTCGGGCATGACGGACGGGTCGGCGGCGGGGGAGCGCCCGGGGTTCCGCTGCCGGGCTGGGCGGTCCAGTTGCCCGAATCGGCCGCCCGGCGGCTGCGCACGGGGGACCCGGTAGTGCTGCCGCGGGTCCACGGCGGTGCCTGCCTGGTCGACCTGCGCTGCGTGCCCGAGGCCGACGACGAGCGGCTGGCTGCCGCCGTTCGTTCGGCACTCGCGCATGGACATGACGGGCCGAGAGACGCGGGCTCCTGAGATGTTCGTGGTGGCCACCGCAGGGCACGTCGACCACGGCAAAAGTACTCTCGTGCGGGCTCTCACCGGTATGGAGCCCGACCGTTGGGCTGAAGAGAGGCGCCGGGGCCTGACCATCGACCTCGGTTTCGCCTGGACTCGGCTTCCGTCCGGCAAGGACGTGGCATTCGTGGATGTGCCCGGCCACGAGCGGTTCCTCGGAAATATGCTGGCTGGCCTCGGGCCTGTCCCGGCGGTGTGTTTCGTCGTCGCCGTGGACGAGGGGTGGCAGGAACAATCCGGCGACCACCGCGATGCCATCGCCGCATTTGGCATCAGCCATGGGGTAGTGGTGCTGACCCGGAGCGACCGCGCGCCGGAACGGGTCGACGAGGTTCTGGCGCGGGCGCGCGCTGAGCTGGCTGGCACCGGGCTGCACAACGCACCGGCCGTCACCGTGTCCGCGGTTGCCGGGACCGGACTCGATGAGTTGCGCCGCGTCCTGGACCAGACGTTGGAATCTCTACCGCGTCCTGACCCCACGGCTCGGGTGCGCCTTTGGATTGACCGTTCGTTCAGCATCAGCGGTGCCGGGACGGTGGTCACCGGGACCTTGACGGCAGGCACCCTGAATCAGGGAGACCGGCTGCTGCTTCACGGCCATCACCATGTCAGGACGGTGACTGTACGGGCTCTGCACAGCCGCAATCAGGCGGTTCCCTCTGTCGGTCCAACCAACCGGGTGGCCGTTAATCTGCGCTCCGGCGTGCCCGCAGACGCCGTGCACCGCGGCGACGTCCTGCTCTCTGACGACAGTTGGCCGGTGGTGGACACGATCGACGTGCGACGGACCATGGGTACGCCGTTCGGCGACGTTCCGCGTGAACTGGTCGCCCATATCGGCACCGCCGCCGTGCCGTGCCGGCTGCGTCCGTTCGGCGGCGACCATGCTCGGCTGGTCTTCGATCGGCAGCTGCCGCTTGAGCTCGGGGATCGACTGGTGCTGCGGACAACGGGCAGCCGGTCGGTGTTGGCGGGGGTGCACATCCTTGACGTCGACCCACCGGCCCTCAGACGCCGCGGCGACAGCGCCAAGCGGGCGCAAAGCCTCGCGGCCATGCCTCCCGATGGAGACGCGCTGATCGAAGTCGCCCGCCGGGGTGCGGTCCGCGTAAGCCAACTGCGGCGCATGGGTGTTGCTTCCCTCGGAAAGGTCCCCGACCAGGTTCAGACAATTGGTGACTGGTGGGTACACAGGCCGGTCTTCGATGCCTGGCAGCGGCGCCTGCGACTCTCGGTCCAGGAGCTTGCGAAGAAGGACCCGTTGGCGGCCGGCCTGTCCCGCGGAGCTGCCCGGGAGCTGCTGGGACCCGAAGGTGAAGCTTTGCTGGACGCGGTGGTGCGTGAGGCGGGTTTGGAGCACGACGGCGGATTCATCCGCCTCCCGGGGCCCCGCAGCGACCTCGGCCCAGCAGAGGCGGCCGTGCGCGCCGTGGAGAGAGGCCTGAGCTCCCAACCATTCGCCGCGCCGGAGGCTCACGACCTGAAGGATCTGGGACTGGGGGAGCGCGAACTCGCGGCAGCCGAGCGAAGCGGACGCCTGCTGCGGTTGGCGGGCGGCGTGGTCCTGCTTCCACAAGCACCGGCCATGGCGATGCGTGAATTGGCCCGCCTGCCGCAGCCCTTCACGACCAGTGAGGCGCGCCAAACCCTGGGGACCACCAGGCGTGTGGCTGTCCCGTTGCTGGAACACCTCGACGGGCTGGGATGGACCCGGCGCCTCGACTCCGGCCACCGCACCCTCCTGCGCCCGGCCCAGGGTTAGGCCGCACGGGCAGTTGAGGGCGTCCGCAGCCGGTGCGTTTCAGTTAGCAGCCGATAACTAAAGTTTGTCTGAGGCAACTGTCTTATCCGCCCGGCGTCATAGGGCGGAACCTCTTCCTGCCCCGTGTTTCCGGGCGATTTCCGTTGTAGCGCTGCCATGACGGCCGTGTTTCCCATGATGGCGGGCCGTGGCTACAAGGTTGCATCTCGGTAACAACCGGATCTGAAGTGAAGTTTTTATACCCAACGCCGGGGGTTCCGGTTTACGCTCTAATGCGTGTGAGACATGCCACGTTCGGCGGGAAGCTCGTTGAACTTCAGGCGACACGGTGTATGTCCGTCCTCTGCAGCACTGCCGGGGACCTTTCAGAGACAAAACAAGGAGGCGGAATGCGTTTCGGACGTACTTCCAAAGCTATCGGTGTCGCGGCTGTAGCAGCCCTGGCCCTGAGCGCCTGCGCGACTTCGGGCGGCGGAAATTCCCCCGAAGGCACGGGCGAGTCCACTGCGGCCGCAGCCGGCGGTTCAATCAGCGTCGCTGAGACCAACGCTTTTAGCTCATTCAACTCGGATTCCGCCACGGGCAATGTCGATATCAACGGCAAAATCGCCTACATGACGCATGGTGGCTTCTACTACGTTGACAATCAGCTCAAGGTGGTACGGAACGAAGAATTCGGCAAGTACGAGAAGGTCTCGGATGACCCGCTCGTGGTGAAGTACACCGTGAACGAAGGCGCGAAATGGTCGGACGGCAATGCCGTTGACGCCGGAGACCTCCTGCTGAACTGGCTGGTCGAATCAGGCTACGCCAACGACGCCAAGACGGACGAGGAAGGCAACGTTACCAGCGGCACCAGCTACTTCGACTTCGCCGGCGACACCAGCGGGCTGGGGCTGACCGAGATGCCCGAGGTCAGCGACGACGGCCGTTCGATCACCCTGACCTACTCCAAGCCGTACGCTGACTGGGAAATCGCTTTCGGCGGCCTCAATGACGGCGGCATTGGCCTGCCGGCCCACGTGCTGGCCGAGAAGGCCGGCTTGGCCGACGAGCAGGCACTCGTCGACCTCATCCAGGGCCTGAAGCGTGGGAACCCTGATGAGCCGGCGAAGGAGAACAAGGATCTGAAGGCCGTTGCGGACTTCTGGAATACGGGCTTCGACACGAAGTCGCTGCCGACCGATGAGTCGCTCTACCTCTCCAGCGGGCCGTTCGTCGTTGATTCGATCACTCCGGATCAGTCCATCACCCTGGTTCGCAATGAGTCCTACACCTTCGGACCGCAGCCGTCAGTTGATGAAGTGACCATCCGCTTCATCGGTGCCGCCCCGGACCAGGTCAGCGCCCTGAAGAACGGCGAGGTAGACATCATTGCCCCGCAGCCTTCGGCGGACACCGTCGAACTGCTGCAAGGCATCGAGGGCGTCACCGTGGACGTCGAGGACCAGCTCGCCTACGACCACATCGACCTGAACTACACCGGTGTGTTCAAGGATGAAAACGTCCGCGAGGCCTTCATGAAGGTCGTTCCCCGCCAGGCGATCGTCGACCGGATCGTGAAGCCGCTCAAGGCCGACGCCGCACCGCTGGATTCGCAATTCTTCGTGCCGGCCCAGGATGCGTACGAGGCCTCCGCGGCCAGCAACGGCTCCGGGAACTACAAGGAAGCGGACATCGAGGGTGCCAAGAAGCTCCTTGCTGGCGCCACTCCGGAAGTCCGGATCATGTACAACAAGGACAACCCCAACCGTGCCGACGCCTACGCGCTGATCCAGGAGTCCGCTGAGAAGGCAGGCTTCAAGATCGTCGACGGCGGTCTGGGCGCCTCCGACTGGGGTGCCGCGCTGGGCAACGGAACCTACGACGCGACGATCTTCGGCTGGACCTCACCTGGTGTGGGCGTCTCGGGCGTTCCGCAGATCTTCAAGACCGATGCCGGCTCCAACTTCAACGGCTTCTCGGAGCCGGAAGCCGACAAGCTGATGGACGAGTTGATCGTGACCACCGACGCGGCGGAACAGGACAAGCTCGTCACGCAGATCGACAAGCATGTCTGGGATTCCTTCTACGGACTCCCGCTGTTCCAGTCCGTGGGCCTTGATGCGTACAACAGTGACCGCGTTGAGGGCGTGAAGTATCAGCCGAACCAGACAGGCGTCTTCTGGAACTTCTGGGAGTGGAAGGTTAAGTAGCCTTCAGGCCTGATCCTAGGCAAAGGCATGCAAGGCGTCGGGACCCTGTACACCTCGGTCCCGACGTCTTGCAGCTTTTAGAATCCATTTCCTGCCACAAGTAGTTGGGTTTTCCCAATAGTCGTCAGCGCACGGACTGCACTACGCTCATTGTGACACCGAGGGATCCACACAAGACTTCCAGAACCACATCAGCGAGGTTGAAAAACGCTATGGTGACCTACATTGTGCGGCGGCTTTTTACTGCCGTGCTTATTCTCCTGGGTGCCTCCTACTTGGTTTACCAATTGACAGCGCTGTCAGGCGACCCCCTCCATGACCTGCGCGAAAGCAATTCGCCTAACAAAGAGCAGCTGATTCAACAGCGGATCGCGCTGCTGGACCTCGGCACGCCGGCGCCGATCCGGTACTTCGGCTGGCTGGCGGGCGCAGCCAAATGCGTCATTCCCTTCGCCGGACAATGCGATTTGGGATACGCGCTGAACGGCCAACCGGTCACCGAGGCCCTTGGCCGCGCCATGGGTATGACGATTCTGCTGGTGACTGCTTCGGCGGTGCTCGCCATCGTCATCGGCGTTTCGCTCGGTATCGTCACGGCGCTGCGCCAATACAGCGGGCTGGATTACGGCGTGACCTTCATGGCGTTCCTCTTCTTTTCGCTTCCGGTGTTCTGGGTCGCCGTGCTGTTGAAGGAATTCGGTGCCATCGGGTTCAACAATTTCCTCCGGGATCCCCAGATTCCGATTTCATCGATTCTGATCATCGGCGTAGTCAGCGCCGCTGTGTGGTTCGTCTGTGCCAAGGGAAGCTACCTGAGGAAACTCGGTATGGCAGGCATCGGTTTCCTGCTGGCTGCGGCGGTGATGTGGGGGCTGTCCGTAACCCAATGGTTCAAGACTCCGGGTCTCGGCCTGGTCGTCATCGTCATCTGCGGCGTAGGAATCGCTTTCGGCATCACGCTGCTGGCCGCCGGCCTGAAGAACCGCAGAGCCCTCTATGCGGCGCTGATCACCGTGGGCATCGGCACCCTCATTTACTTCCCCATCCAGCAACTCCTGGCGCAAGCCACTGGACTGATGGTCTTCTTGCTGGTCCTTGCCACCATCTTGGTTGGTTTGGCCGTCGGCTGGCTGATGGGCGGTTACGACCGCCGCCAGAACATGAACGCCGCGGCCTTGACCTCGTTCCTGGTTGGCGGTCTCATCCTCCTTGACCGGTACATGCAGGCCTGGCCTGCCTACTTCAACAACGGCAGAATCAACGGGCGGCCCATCGCCACCATCGGGTCCGAGACTCCGAACCTGCAAGGAGACTTCTGGGTCCACGGGCTGGATACCTTCACCCACCTGCTGCTGCCGACCGTGGCACTGCTGCTGATCTCGCTGGCGTCGTACAGCCGCTACGCACGCTCCTCCATGCTGGAAATCATGAACATGGACTACATCCGGACAGCCAGGGCAAAGGGATTGAACGAAAGGACAGTGGTCATGCGCCACGCTTTCCGCAACGCGCTGATCCCGATCGCCACCATTGTTGCTTTCGACATCGGCGCTTTGATTGGCGGCGCCGTGATTACCGAGCGGGTGTTCGCGTTTGCCGGCATGGGCCAGCTGTTTGTCCAGTCCTTGGAACGGGTCGATCCGAATCCGGTAATGGGCGTTTTCCTGATCACCGGCATTCTGGCCTTGATGTTCAACCTAGTCGCGGACCTGGTCTACTCCGCGCTTGATCCGCGAGTGAGGGTAAAGGCATGAGCACCACCTCAACGAAACCCGTTGCCGCAACAGACGAGAACAAGGCGGGCCTCAGCCAGGGCCAAATCGTCCGTCGGCGCTTCCTCGGCAATACCGCCGCCTTGATCAGCCTGGTGGCTTTCGCCCTGATCCTGCTGATTGCCTATTCATCGAGCGGGATGTTCGGCCTGCCGGGCTGGTGGAAATACACGCACAACGGCGTCAATGACTTGATCAATGGCGGCCGACCCACGCTGCAACTATTCCCCTTGGGCCTGGGCGAGCACCCGTTCGGCCAGGACCGGTTGGGCCGCGATACTTTTGCCCAGACCATGCGCGGGGTCCAGATTTCGGTGGCGGTCATGTTCCTGATCGGCCTGGTGGGCGGGGCCATCGGCGTGGTGGTCGGCGCACTGTCGGGCTACTTCCGCGGCTGGATTGAAGCCGTGCTGATGCGGCTGACCGACGTCGTGATCGTGATCCCGCTGATCATCATCGCCGCCGTGATGGGCCAGGTGGCCGGTCGCGCGGTAGGCGCCGATGTCCAGCCGTATTTCCTGGGCCTGTTCGTGGGCGCCGTCGTGTGGACCGGGCTGGCACGCTTGGTGCGTGCCGAATTCCTCTCTCTGCGGGAGCGGGAATTTGTCGACGCCGCACGGATCGCCGGCGCGTCCAACGCCCGCATCATTTTCAAGCACATCCTGCCCAATGCCGTGGGCGTCATTATCGTCTCGGTGACCCTGAGCATGTCTGCGGCGATCCTGCTCGAGACCAGCCTGTCCTATATCGGGATGGGGGTTAAGGCGCCGGACGTGTCGCTGGGCTCGCTGATCAGCCAGAACCAGGAAGCGTTCCAGACCCGTCCATGGCTGTTTTGGTGGCCGGGCCTGTTTATTGTGGCCATCTGCCTGTGCATCAACTTCATCGGCGATGGGCTGCGCGACGCGTTCGACCCGCGGCAAAAGAAGTTCAATGCCAAGCGGGCGAAGGCAGCCGCGGTTTTCGCCCACCCCGAGACCGGAACCACCCAGACGACGGGCGTCTGAGATGCGCTCCCGGCGCCTTCCCGGCAGGATGTGGTCCGGCTCAGCCGGCCAGCGTCACGGCACTGAGCACTACCAGCGCGGTTCCGGCGGCGAGCACGGCCCAATTCGGTGTCCGGCCCACCGGAACGCTATCCGCTTCACCAATGCTGATCCTGTCCACGGCCAGAAGTTCCGCCCAGCGTTTCCGGACGTGGTAGGCCGCCGCCCCGGAATCGGAATTGGCGAGGTCGCCAGGACGGATCGACTGCGCGGGCCCATATGTGGTCTCCGGAAGGCCTTGGACATGATCGGCCCGGGCGCGGTGGACACCGAACATCCCGGGAGCCGGGGCGGCCCACGAGCTGTACTTCCCGCGCGGGGTAACCAAAGTCAGTGCGTACTTGGTGTCCACGGTGACCAAGGCATTCCACGGCACGGAAACAGTCCGAACCGGGTTGCGCAGCACCACCCCGTGCTCGCCGATGATGACGGCGGGGTACCAGGCCAGCCACCACGTCACGTAAGCAATGGTCAGCAGCGGCCAGGAGCCGAGCAGGCTGTCCGTCCCGTGGGTCAGCACCGAGGACACCAGGCTGACCGCCACAACGACCCAGACGACGCCGGTGAACCAGATCGCGGAGCGCGGACGGAAGACCGTGGAGCCGGCAGCAGACGTTGTCATGCCCCCATAGTTTCAGGACTGGCCACCAGTTCTCCACTAGCATCAACCAACTGCGACAGGTTGGAAGGAAAAGACCAGCTATGACCGAAATCATCGATCCGACGCTGCCGGTAGGAACCGTGGAGACGGCTCGCAGTTCAGCACCCGTCCTGGAGGTCACCAACCTCAGCGTGGACTTCGGCGTGGACAAGGAATGGGTGCCGGCCGCCATCAACCTCACCTACGACGTGAAGGCAGGCGAGGTCCTCGCCATCGTGGGCGAATCCGGTTCCGGCAAGAGCGCCAGTTCCATGGCGTTGCTGGGCCTGCTGCCGTCCAACAGCCGCGCCACGGGGAGCGTGAAGCTCAACGGACGCGAGATCCTGGGCCTGAGCAGCGCAAAGCTCCGGCAGGTCCGCGGCAACGATGTCGCCGTCATTTTCCAGGAACCCATGACTGCGATGAACCCCGTGTACACCATCGGGTTCCAGATCGTGGAGACGCTGCGGCTGCACAATGCCTTCTCGCCGGACGAAGCCAAGCAAAGAGCGCTGCGGATGCTGGAACTGGTCGAGCTGCCCGACCCGGAAAAGGCCTTCCGTTCCTACCCGCACCAGCTTTCCGGTGGTCAGCGGCAGCGCGCCATGATCGCCCAGTCGCTCTCCTGCGATCCCAAACTGCTGATCGCCGATGAACCCACCACCGCGCTGGACGTCACCGTCCAGGCCGAGATTCTGGACCTGATGCGCAATCTGCGCAATAAGCTGGACAGCGCGATTGTGCTGATCACGCACGACATGGGCGTGGTGGCCGACCTGGCGGACAAGATCGCCGTGATGCGGCGCGGCCGGATCGTGGAGACCGGAACCGCTGTGGAGATTTTCAACAATCCCCGGCATGAATACACGCAGGCCCTGCTGGCCGCCGTGCCCCATTTGGGTGGAGGCTCAGACGTCGACGCCGAAGTGGACATTACAGCGGCCTTGGCCGCGGCGACCGGCGCCTCGCTCAGCATCAACGAGACCGAGCTGCAACGGCGCGAACGCGAGAACGCCGAAGCCCTGGCACAGTCACTCCACGACGTGGCCAGAGGAGAAGCCGTGCTTGAACTGGCCAACGTGGCCATCGAATACCCCAAGCAGGGCCGCGTCCCGGCTTTCCGGGCGGTGGAAGGCGCCAACCTGTCCATCTACCCAGGCCAGGTTGTTGGCCTGGTGGGGGAGTCCGGCTCGGGCAAAACGACCATCGGCCGCGCCGCCGTCGGGCTGCTGCCCGTTGCGGAGGGATCGCTGCGCGTGGTCGGGCAGGAAATCGCCGGCGCGCGGCCCAAGCAGCTGCACGCGCTGCGCCGCCAGGTGGGCATGGTGTTCCAGGACCCGTCGTCCTCGCTGAACCCTCGGCTGCCGATCGGCGAGAGCATCGGCGAACCCATGTACTTGGCCGGCGTTGCCAAGGGGGCCGCCCTGCAGCGGAGAATTGAGGCGCTGCTGGACCAGGTGGAGCTGCCGCGGGCCTACCGCAACCGTTATCCACACGAGCTCTCCGGGGGCCAAAAGCAGCGCGTGGGCATCGCCCGGGCGCTGTCGTTGGAGCCCAAGCTGATGGTGGCGGACGAACCCACGTCCGCACTGGACGTGTCGGTCCAGGCCACGGTGCTGGACCTATTCCAGAATCTGCAGCAGGAACTGGGGTTCGCCTGCCTATTCGTCACGCACGATTTGGCCGTCATCGACGTTTTGGCCGACCGCATTTGCGTCATGCGGCACGGCCGGATCGTTGAGCAGGGCACCCGGGACGAGATTCTGCGCAACCCGCAGGAACTGTACACCCAGCGGCTGCTGGCGGCGGTGCCGTTGCCCGATCCCGAGAAGCAGCGCGAACGCCGCGAGCTGCGGGCCTTGCTGCTGGCCGCCGGCGACTGAGTCCACCATGAAATTTTGCCATCCATAGTGTTGCGCCCCTGTCCATGATGAAATGATGGGCAGGGGTTCAGCCCAATACCGGCCGGTGCGATCAGTTGCGCGCACCGGCCGGTCTTCGTTCACGTCAGGAGTGTCAGTGGTTCGCAGCATGAACATCGAGGCGATCGAAAACGGCATCGGCGTCAGCTGGTCCACGGTCGAGGACTTCCTCACCGGGATCGACGCCACAACGCTTAGCCACAAGGAAATTGCCCTGGCCTTGAATGAGTCCGGTTTAGCCGAGGGCTGGTGGGCACAATCGGCGACCATTGCCTTCGAACAGCAGATCGGCCGGCGCCAGCCGGGCCAAGACTGCGACGGCGAGTTCCAGACCTCGGTGAGCAAGACGGTACGCGGCAGCATGGACCAGGCGCGGGATCAGTGGGTTGCGGTGGTCGGCGGTGCGGAGGAATTCTCGGGCATCGGGGTCACCCGCGGGCCGGACTTGAGCGACACCTCAAAGTGGCGCTACTGGCGCTGCGGCTTGGCGGACGGTTCCCGGGTCAATGTGCACATCTACGAGAAGGCAGCAGGCAAGGCCTCGGTAGGCCTGCAGCATGAGCGGCTGGAGTCGGTCGAGCAGCTCGATCACTGGCGCGCCTTCTGGAAGGCCAAGCTCGGCGAGCTGGCCTGAGAATTGACGGGGATGAAGCAAGCACACTCCGGCGTCGCAGGCCGGTTGTTGGCGCCGTGATCGGCTTCGGCTCCGGTGTCCGTTAGGCCATCAGTGGCACGGCGGATTACAATGGAGTGCCTACCCGCATCCGGGCACGGCGCTGGCTGTCCGATATTAGGCCCAGGTTCCATGTAATCCACGGAAGAGTAATCCCGCATGTCTGAAACCACCGCATCGACGCAGAGCGCCGTTCGCAGCGACCTTCGCAACGTCGCCATCGTAGCCCACGTCGACCACGGGAAGACCACCCTCGTGGACGCCATGCTGAAGCACACTGGTGCCTTCTCCAGCCACGGCGAGACCGAAGAGCGCGTCATGGACTCCGGGGAGCTGGAACGGGAAAAGGGCATTACCATCCTGGCCAAGAACACCACCGTGTTCTACTCCGGCCCGGCCGCCCAAGGCGAGACCATCACCATCAGCGTGATCGACACCCCGGGCCACGCCGACTTCGGCGGCGAGGTGGAGCGCGGCCTGTCCATGGTGGACGGCGTGGTCCTGCTGGTCGACGCCTCCGAGGGCCCGCTGCCGCAGACCCGTTTTGTGCTGCGCAAGGCGCTGGCCGCCAAGCTCCCCGTCATCCTGGTGGTCAACAAGACCGACCGTCCCGACGCACGCATCGACGCCGTCGTAGCCGAGGCGATGGACCTGCTGCTGGGCCTGGCCTCCGACCTGGCCGACGAAGTCCCCGATCTGGACTTGGACGCCGTCCTCAACGTTCCCGTTGTCTATGCTTCCGGCAAGGCCGGCCGCGCCTCGCTGACCCAGCCCGCCGACGGCAGCTTGCCGGAGGACGAGGACCTGGAGCCGCTGTTCGCCACCATCATGGAGCACGTTCCTGCCCCGTCCTATGATCCGGAGGGCGTGCTGCAGGCCCACGTGACCAACCTTGACGCTTCCCCGTTCCTGGGCCGCCTGGCGCTGCTGCGCATTTACAACGGCACCCTGCAGAAGGGGCAGACCGTGGCTTGGGCCCGCCAGGACGGCCAGTTGAAGAACGTTCGGATCTCCGAGCTGCTGGCCACCAAGGGACTGACGCGTGTTCCGGCGGAATCGGCCGGCCCGGGCGAGATTGTCGCCGTCGCCGGCATCGAGGACATCACCATCGGTGAAACCCTGACCGACGCCGAGAACCCGCAGCCGCTGCCGCTCATTACGGTGGACGATCCGGCCATCTCGATGACCATCGGTATCAACACCTCGCCGCTGGCCGGCCGGGTCAAGGGTGCCAAGGTCACCGCCCGCCAGGTCAAGGACCGGCTGGACAAGGAGCTGGTGGGCAACGTCTCGCTGAAGGTGCTGCCGACCGAGCGCCCGGACGCCTGGGAAGTCCAGGGCCGCGGCGAGCTGGCGCTGGCCATCCTGGTGGAGCAGATGCGCCGCGAAGGTTTTGAGCTGACCGTGGGCAAGCCGCAGGTGGTCACCAAGACGATCGACGGCAAGGTCCACGAACCGATGGAACACATGACCATCGACGTGCCGGAGGAGTACCTCGGCGCGGTGACCCAGTTGATGGCCGCCCGCAAGGGCCGGATGATCAACATGGCCAACCACGGCACCGGCTGGGTCCGGATGGAATTCATCGTTCCGGCCCGCGGCCTGATCGGCTTCCGCACCCGCTTCATGACCGAAACCCGGGGCGCCGGCATCGCCGCCTCCATCTCCGAGGGCTACGAGCCCTGGGCTGGCCCGATCGAGTACCGCACGAACGGCTCGATGGTGGCCGACCGTTCCGGCGTGGTCACTCCCTTCGCGATGATCAACCTGCAGGAACGCGGCTCCTTCTTCGTGCAGCCCACCTCGGAGGTCTACGAAGGCATGATCGTCGGCGAGAACTCCCGCGCCGATGACATGGACGTGAACATCACCAAGGAAAAGAAGCTCACCAACATGCGTGCCGCTTCCTCCGACAGCTTCGAGAACCTCACCCCGCCGCGGACCCTCACACTGGAAGAGTCCCTCGAATTCGCCCGCGAGGACGAATGCGTCGAGGTCACTCCGGAGGCGATCCGCATCCGCAAGCTGGTCCTCGACGCCAACGAGCGGCTCAAGGCCGCCCGTGCGCGCGCCAGGGCATAAGCTAGAACGTATGACAGAGCAAAGGCAACCCGCCGGAGACCACGGCGGGTTGCCTTCCGCTTTTAACCCATCCGACGAGGCGTCGGAACGGGGTGAAGCACGACGACGGCGTCCCCCCTTCCAGAGCTGGGGCACCGCGGTCTTCGGTGCAGCGGTTACGGCGGTGGTGGGCACGGCCCTGCACTCGCAGATTCTCTATGCAGAGGACGCCAGCTATCCGTGGGGAGCCGCGGCGGCTCTGCTGTTCGCCCTGGCGGTGATGGTCTGGGCCGGACTCAAGGCGCGCAATGTGCTGATAGCCGGGCTGACGGGCGTTCTCTCGTATGTTCTGGTTGGCCTGATGGCCTTGGCGCCGGGAACCGAACCGCTGATTGTCACGGGAACTTCCGCCGCGGTGGAACTGCCGATTGCCGTGGCCGGCCGGATCTGGATGATCGGGCTGGTCCCGGCCACGCTTGCGGCGATGCTGATCTGCATCTGGGCACTCAAACCGCGGCCGGCCAAAGCCTGATTCCGCAGGCGGGGAGGGTGTCAGTTGGCAGGGATGTCAGTTGGCCGTTTGGTCCAAGTGGTGGGCCAGGAAGATTGAGGTTGCGGTCCCGTCCTCGTCCGCGGGCAGCATCGCGTACTCCTCGAAGATTGCGCGGATCTTCGCCAGCATCTCGTTGCGGTGCGCGTCGTTGAGCTTGATACCCATCCGCGTCGTTTCGATCTCGTCCGGGGCCAGGCCCTCGATCTCCTGCAGGAAGGTCTCGACCAACACGGGTGCCGCATCCGGCATCTTGGCGCCCCAGGACATACGGGTGGCGCGGTAGGGGACTTCCTTGGCTCCGCGGTTGCCCTTGCGCGGTTCTTCGGCCTCCAGGAAGCCAGTGTTGAGCAGCGTGCGCACATGGTGCAGCGACGTGGCCGGATTCAGGCCGAGCAGCTCCGCGATCTCCTTGTTGGTGCGGGACCGGTGCAGGCAGAGCCGGAGAATACGCAGCCTGACCGGCGAGCTGAGCGCCCGGCCGGTGGCTTGCAGGTCCTGATCCGTAGGCATGAATCCAGCATACGACACCGGCGGCAGAATGATTGACTTTCCCCAATCGCTGACCGACACTGTGACGGTGACCGAGCCCCCTGCCCCGCATGCTGTCGAAGCCACCGCGGAAGCCGAACCCTCCGCGCCGCGGGAGGCACCGCCGTCGTTATGGCGGGACCGGAACTTTGCCGCCTTCTGGTCCGCCCAAACCATCAGCCAATTCGGGGTCCAGATCGGCCATCTGGCCATGCCGGTGCTGGCGGTGGTTATTCTTGGCGCCAGCGAATTCCATGTGGGCGTGCTCACTGCCAGTGCCACCGCGGCGTTCCTGCTGATCGGGCTGCCGGCAGGAGCGTGGGTTGACCGCTGGCTCAAGCGACGGGTCATGATCACGGCGGACCTGGTTCGGGCCGCCGCCATGCTGTCCGTACCGCTGCTGTGGTGGATGGACCTACTGCAGATGTGGCATTTGTACGCGGCGGCGGGCGTGCTGGGCGTCGCCACCGTGTTCTTCGATGTGGCGTATCAGAGTTACGTGCCGGTGCTGGTCCGCAACGATCAGGTTCCGGGTGCCAACTCGAAACTGGAGAGCACCGCACAGTTGGCGAGGATGGCCGGACCGGCCGCCGGCGGCGGTCTGCTGCAGGTGATCGCGGCGCCGCTGCTGTTCCTGGCGGACACCGTGGGCTATCTCATCTCGGCGCTGTTCCTGGCCCGAACCCGGGACCGCGAAGTGCGTGCGCCCCGGCACGACCGGCGACCGCTGGCCGTCGAAATCAAGGAGGGGCTCCGCTTCGTGGTGAGGCATCCGCTGATCAGCCGGATAGCTGCCTGCACTGGCCTCACGAATTTCTTCGCGGGATTGGCGTCTACGCTGTTTCCCATCCTGGTGCTCCGTGAGCTGGGCCTGGGGCCGGGCTCACTGGGGCTGGTCTATTCGGTGGCTGCGGCCGGGGGACTGCTGGGCGCGGTGGCGGCGCCAAGGCTGGCGCGGGTGACCGGTGAGGGAGCCCTGATCCCGCTGGCCAGCATTGCGTCGGCAGTGTTCCTGATGGCGATGCCGTTGTCGGTGCTCATGCCGGACGACGACTCGGCGCTGGTCCTGTTGATCGCCGGCGAGGCCGGGCTCTCCTTCTGCTCGCTGGTCTACAACGTGATGCAGGTGACGATGCGCCAGCGGGTGTGCCCGCCCCGGCTGCTGGGGAGAATGAACGCCTCGATCCGGTTTGTGGTGTACGGCGTGTTGCCGCTCGCCGGGCTGCTGGCGGGCGTGCTGGGCCAATACATCGGCGTGGTGGCCACGCTGTGGATCGGTGCGGCCGGGTCCTTCCTCGCGGCGGCGCCGGTGCTGTTCTCCCCGCTGTGGTCGCTGCGCCAGCTGCCGGACAGCTACGAGGGCTGACGGCCGGCCCGCGGACCGCGCCGCGGCGGAGCGGGCGGAACCTGCTTGGCCGCGGTCACCGCGGACAACTGAACAACGAGGTCGCCGCGCCGCGCCGTCCTGACCGTGCAGGTCTCGGCATCCGCGGCCAGCAGTTCACCGAGGGCGTCCGTTACCCCGCCCTCAATCCGGTAGCGGACCACCACCCGCGTTCCGGGCGCGGCCGAGGCCAGGAACGCTGCGGGAGTAGCGGGTATCACGTGACCATCCTAGGGGAGCGGCCCCCGGCTGGGGAGATAATGGTCCCAAGCGATACGCTTGGGCTAACTGTTCAGAAAGGTGCTGACGGACGTGACGTACGTAATCGCACAGCCGTGTGTGGATGTAAAAGACAAGGCATGTATTGAAGAATGCCCGGTGGACTGTATTTACGAAGGTGAACGGTCCCTGTACATCCATCCGGATGAATGTGTCGACTGCGGTGCGTGCGAACCGGTGTGCCCGGTGGAAGCAATCTATTACGAGGATGACACTCCCGAGGAGTGGGCCGACTACTACAAGGCGAACGTGGAGTTCTTCGACGATCTGGGTTCCCCGGGCGGTGCTGCCAAGCTGGGCAACATCCACAAGGACCACCCGCTGATCGCCGCGTTGCCGCCGCAGAACCAAGACTGACTCGATGAGTTCTTTCGGCCTGCAGCTGCCGGAGTACCCGTGGGATGCCATGGCACCCTATGCGCAGAAGGCGGCAGAGCACCCCGGCGGCGCCGTGAACCTGTCCATCGGCACGCCGGTCGACTCTACTCCGGCCATTATCCGCGAGGCCTTGACCGCCGCCGCCGACGCCCCGGGCTATCCGACCACGCACGGCACTGCCGAACTGCGTGAAGCGATAGCTGACTGGTTTGCCCGCCGCCGCAACGTTCCCGGAATGGACCCAGAGGCGATCATGCCCACCGTCGGCTCCAAGGAACTTGTCGCGTGGTTGCCCACGCTGCTGGGACTCGGCGAGGGCGACGTGGTGGTGCGGCCCGTCGTCGCGTATCCCACGTATGACATGGGGGCCATCCTGGCCGGCGCCACCCCGGTGGCCGCCGACAGTCTGGCGGACCTGGATGCGCAGACCCGGAGCCGCGTGAAGCTGGTGTGGGTCAATTCGCCGGGTAACCCCACCGGCATTGTCCGGGACCAGGACGAGCTGCGCGCCCTGGTGGAGGATTCCCGGAAGCTGGGTGCCGTCGTCGCCTCCGACGAATGCTACGCGGAACTGGGCTGGGGCGGTTGGGACACTGCGCGCGGCGGACGGGCCGTTCCCAGCGTGCTGGATCCCGCGGTGGCGCAGGGCTCGCACGAGGGCCTGCTGTGCACGTATTCGCTCAGCAAACAATCGAACCTCGCCGGCTACCGGGCGGCCTTCCTGGCCGGGGACCCGGAGTTGATGCCCAACCTGATTAACAGCCGCAAGCACGCCGGCATGATCGTGCCGTTCCCGGTGCAGGCCGCGATGCGTGCGGCGCTGCGGGACGATGCGCATGTGCAGGAGCAAAAAAACCTTTACCGGGGCCGGCGGGAGCGGCTGTTGCCGGCGCTGGAGAAGTTCGGCCTGAAGATCCACCATTCCGAGGCCGGGCTGTACCTGTGGGGAACTGCCGGAGAAGATACGTGGACAACCGTGGGCCGCTTTGCCGAACTGGGCATCGTGATCGGTCCGGGGGTGTTTTACGGCGATGCCGGAAACGGCTACGTACGAGTGGCACTGACCGGCAGCGACGAACGGATCGACGCCGCCGCCGAACGGCTTTCCTGACCCGCGCAGGCGGCCACTCACTGTGGATACGAACAAAAATGTGAGTCGCGGATTAGATATATCGGCGACTGTGCAGGTAGCGTTTTACCCGAGTATGTGCATGCTCAGAGCCACAAGCGCCCGGCGTGCCGTTAGCTTCCAAACCTCCTGAAGGGGACTCAATGACTGAGCAGACCGGTGCCACGCTGCACTTTCCCGGCGGCGAACTCGAACTTCCGCGGCTCAAGGCCGCCGAAGGCAATGACGGTTATGACGTATCCAAACTGCTGAAGCAGACGGGCGCGGTCACCTTCGACCCGGGGTTCATGAACACCGCGGCGACCACCTCCGCCATCACCTACATCGACGGCGACGCCGGCGTGCTCCGCTACCGCGGCTACCCGATCGAGCAGCTTGCCGAGCACTCGTCCTTCCTGGAAGTGTCCTACTTGCTGATCTACGGCGAACTGCCGACGCCCACGGAGCTGGAAACCTTCGACCACAAGATCCGCCGCCACACCCTGCTGCACGAGGAGCTCAAGGGGTTCTTCGGTGGGTTCCCGCGCGACGCACACCCGATGCCGGTGCTGTCCTCCGCCGTCAGCGCGCTGTCCACGTTCTACCAGGACTCGCTGGATCCGTTTGATGACGAGCAGGTGGAACTGTCCACCATCCGGCTGATGGCCAAGCTGCCGGTGATCGCCGCCTACGCGCACAAGAAGTCCATCGGCCAGGCCCTGCTGTACCCGGACAACTCCATGAACCTGGTGGAGAACTACCTGCGGCTGAGCTTCGGCTTGCCGGCCGAGCCCTACGAGCTGGACCCGACCGTGGTCAAGGCGCTGGACCTGCTGCTGATCCTGCACGCAGACCACGAGCAGAACTGCTCCACGTCCACCGTGCGCCTGGTGGGCAGCTCGAACGCCAACATGTTCGCGTCAGTCTCCGCTGGCATCAACGCCCTGTTCGGTCCGCTGCACGGCGGCGCCAACGAGGCCGTGCTGAACATGCTCCGCCAGATCCAGGCCAGCGGCCAGGAGCCGGAGCAGTTCATGGAGAAGGTCAAGAACAAGGAAGAAGGCGTGCGCCTGATGGGCTTCGGGCACCGCGTCTACAAGAACTACGATCCGCGCGCCCGTCTGGTGAAAGCCACGGCGCACGAGATCCTGGGCAAGCTCGGCGGCAACGATGAGCTGCTGGACATCGCCATGCGCCTAGAAGAGAAAGCGCTGGCGGACGACTACTTCATCGAGCGCAAGCTGTACCCGAACGTGGACTTCTACACCGGCTTGATCTACAAGGCCATGGGCTTCCCGGAGAAGATGTTCACCGTGCTGTTCGCCATCGGCCGCCTGCCGGGCTGGATTGCCCAGTGGCGCGAAATGAT
>NZ_JBNHHB010000028.1:0-61829 GCF_059091905.1 Arthrobacter sp. Dra40 | reverse complement strand
GAAGAATGCGCCGCTACCTTAGAACACCAAACGAAGGCAAAAACCGTGCGTACGTACACTCCGAAGCCCGGCGATATCAACCGCCAGTGGCACGTCATTGACGCCACCGACGTTGTCCTCGGTCGTCTTGCCAGCCAGACCGCAACACTGCTGCGCGGAAAGCACAAGCCGACCTTTGCTCCTCACATGGACATGGGCGATTTCGTCATCATCATCAACGCAGAGAAGGTTGCCCTGACCGGCGCCAAGCTCGAACAGAAGCGTGCCTACCGCCACTCCGGTTTCCCGGGTGGCCTGTCCTCCGTCAGCTACGCCGAACTGCTGGAAAAGAACCCGGTTCGCGCAGTTGAGAAGGCCATCAGGGGCATGCTGCCGAAGAACTCCCTGGCTGCCCAGCAGCTGTCTAAGCTGAAGGTCTACAAGGGTGCCGAGCACCCGCACGCTGCCCAGCAGCCGAAGACTTTCGAAATCACCCAGGTCGCCCAGTAGCGCCGGCCACCACTAGAAACTTAATTCAAGGAGAATCGTGGCTGAAGAGCTGAACACCGCTGCTGAGGGCGAAACCCTCACCAGCTACACCTCGGAATCATCCGAGGCGACCGAGACCGCCAAGAAGGAACGCCCGGCCCTGACCGTCGGCGGAGCTGCCGTGGGTCGCCGCAAGCAGGCCATCGCTCGCGTGCGCCTGGTTCCGGGTTCCGGCAACTGGACCATCAACGACCGGGAACTGGCGAACTACTTCCCGAACAAGCTGCACCAGCAGGAGGTGAACGATCCGTTCAAGATCCTGGATCTGGAAGGCGCTTACGACGTCATCGCCCGCATCCACGGCGGTGGCCCGTCCGGCCAGGCCGGTGCGCTGCGCCTGGGTGTTGCCCGCGCGCTGAACGAGATCGACCGCGAGAACAACCGCCCGACGCTGAAGAAGGCCGGTTTCCTCACCCGCGACGCCCGTATCATCGAGCGCAAGAAGGCCGGCCTCAAGAAGGCCCGCAAGGCACCCCAGTACTCGAAGCGCTAAACCGCTTCGGAAGTCTGTGCTTCCACCGCGAGGCCCCTCAGCATCTGCTGCGGGGCCTCGCGGCCGTTTAAGCTGCCGTGCGCGAACCGGCGCCCGGTCACTCAGCGCCCCACGCGCGGGCAAGCACCCGGGCCGGTGGCCGCTTCATATGACCGCCGACACGCTGTGAACCGTCTCGCCCGATCCCTGCCGTAAAATGATTCGCAATGTCTAGATTATTTGGTACCGACGGAGTCCGCGGCCTGGCCAACGGGTTGATCACTGCAGAGCTCGCGCTGGAAGTTGCCCAGGCCGCCGCGGTGGTCCTTGGCCACCGGCAAGTTGAGAGCGGCAAGCGCCCGACGGCGGTGATCGCCCGGGATCCGCGTGCCAGTGGCGAGTTCATCAGCTCTGCCGTGGAGGCCGGTCTGGCCAGTTCCGGCGTCGACGTGTTCGACGCCGGCGTGCTGCCCACACCCGCGGCTGCCTACCTGGTGGGGGACTTGAACGCCGACTTCGGCGTCATGATCTCCGCCTCGCATAACCCGGCTCCGGACAACGGCATCAAGTTCTTCGCCCGCGGCGGGCACAAGCTGCCGGACGAGGTCGAGGACGCGATCGAGCAGGAAATGTCCCGGCCGCGGCTGCGGCCCACGGGCGCTGACGTCGGACGGATCCAGCGCTTCTCCGACGCCGAGGACCGCTACATCCTGCACCTGCTGCAGACCCTGCCCGTCCGCCTCGAGGGCCTGAAGGTAGTCCTCGACTGCGCCCACGGTGCCGCCAGCGGCTGCTCGCCTGAAGTCTTCCGCGCCGCCGGTGCGGACATTGTGGTGATGGGTGCCGAGCCGGACGGGTTGAACATCAACGACGGCGTGGGCTCCACCCACTTGGAAAAGCTGCAGGCCGCCGTCGTCGAGCATGGCGCAGATTTGGGTATTGCGCACGACGGGGACGCCGACCGCTGCCTGGCCGTGGACGAGCGCGGGGAGGTGATCGACGGCGACCAGATCATGACGATCCTGGCACTTGCCCTGCGCGAAGCGGGGCGGCTCAAGGACGACGTCCTGGTGGCCACCGTCATGAGCAACCTCGGCATGAAGCTGGCGCTGCAGGAAGCGGGCATCCGGATCGAGGAAACCGCTGTGGGCGACCGTTACGTGCTGGAAAACATGCGCGCCAACGGCTACTCGCTGGGCGGCGAACAGTCCGGCCACGTCATCTTCTCGGACTATGCCACCACCGGCGACGGCGTGCTGACCGGCCTGCAGTTGGCCGCACAGCTTGCCAAGACGGGCAAGCCGCTGTCCGAGTTGTCCCGGCTGATGGTCCGGCTGCCCCAGGTCCTGATCAACGTCAAGGACGTGGACAAGGGCGCCGTCCAGACCAACCAGCCGCTCCAGGCGGCCGTCGAGGCTGCCTCTGCCCGACTGGGCGAGACCGGCCGGGTGCTGCTGCGGCCCTCCGGCACGGAGCCCGTGGTCCGGGTAATGGTGGAGGCCGCCGACATGGCGACCGCTCAGGCCACCGCCGAGGAACTGGCCCAGACGGTGAAGCAGCACCTGGCACTGCAGCCTGCCGACATCGACTAACTCCGGCGCCGACTATTCCCGGCGCGCCGGCTAACTCCTGCGCGCCGACTGGTCCCAGCGCGCTACGGCGACCCGGTCAAAACGTCAGGCCCTCCCGGCAGTGGTGCGGGACGGGCCTGACGATGTTTATTTGCCGGTTGCGGTGCTTGGTGGCTACATCCGGTTGCGTGCCTGAAGCGCGTCGCGGATCTCGGTCAGCAGCGCGATCTGCGGGTCCACGGCTTCTTCGGTCTTGTTGATGCCCAGGCGGCGGTTGCGCCGCTCGATCAGGTGGTTCATCGGGACCACCACCACAAAGTAGATCGCGGAGGCAATGAGCAGGAAGTTCACGATGGCCGTGAGCAGGACACCGAAGGCGACCTCATTGCCGTTGAAGTTCCAGAGCAGGAAGCTGTCGAAGTTGGGCGACCCGACCAGGCCGGCGATGAACGGCATCAGCACGCTGTTGACCAAGGCATTAACCACGGCGCCGAAGGATGCGCCGATGATCACCGCGACGGCGAGGTCAATGACGTTGCCCTTCAGGATGAATTCTTTGAACCCGTTGATCATGTCGCCCAATGTATCGCCCTTCCTCGGGCAGTCAGCGGATTCACGCCGCAAGCATCCGACGCCGTCACGAATAGCGGGGAGCGGGGGGAAGCCCGAAGTACTCCTCAAGCGAGTTGATGCCTCGTTTTGCCATCGTCCCAGCCACCTTCTTGCCCACGTAACGCAGGTGCCACGGTTCGGGCGAATACCCGGTCACAGCTTCTTCCCCGGGCGAGTAGCGGATGATGAACCCGAACCGCACGGCATTGTTGGCGACCCAGATCCCGGCAGCAGTGTCGGCGAAGCATTGCTGCAGGTTGCACGCTCCAGTGCTGTCGCCGATGTCCAGGGACAGGCCGGTCTGGTGCTCGGAATAGCCGGGGCGTGCTGAAATCATGTCCGCGGCGGCTTCGCTTCCGTGCTGGCGGACCCAGTGGTGGTAGGTGTCCATCTGGGTGGCATAGGAACGGAATCCGCTGACCATGACCATCGGCGCCCCGTCGGCCGCAGCCGCGCTGAACATCTCCTCGGTGGCGTCTGCCACGGCGTCACGCAGCAAAGCCGATTCGCCGCCGGTTGCGATGCTCACCGCCGGCCGGCGCAGGTCGTCGGGGTGGTAGTCCAGCGGGACCAGCGGCCGGAGCTTGTTAACGACGACGCCGATGCTCGCCGGATCGGTGTGGTTCTCCCGGGCACGGGCAGCGTCGTCGTTCTTCTTCTTGTTCTTCGCAGCTTTCGGGCTCTGTGACGGAACCGGCAGGGAAGTTGCGTCCTCTGAGGGACCCGGCGCGGCCGAGGTCGTAGTGGGGGAGGGGGTGGTTTCTTCCGCCGGAACGCAACCGGTGAGCAGGACCAGCACGGCGGCCAGGCCTGCGGCGAGCACCGGGGCCCTCAGAGCAGCCATATCAGGTTTTCCGCAGCAGCATCCTGCGGATCGAGTGGTCCGCATCCTTGGTGAGCACCAGTTGTGCCCGCCCGCGTGTGGGCAGCACGTTCTCCCTTAGGTTCGGTTCGTTGATCCGGCGCCAGATGCCCAGCGCCGTCTCGGTGGCCTCGGTGTCGGTGAGCGAGGCGTAGCGGTGGAAATAGGATTCCGGGTCGGCGAACGACGTCCGTCGCAGTTTGTGGAAGCGGTTGACGTACCACTGCTCAATATAGGAGGTCTTGGCGTCCACATAAATGGAGAAATCGAAAAAGTCGCTCAACGCCAGTCCGGTCCGTCCGTCCGCCCGCGGGCGCGCCGGAGCCAACACGTTCAGACCTTCAACAATCAAGACATCCGGGCGGTGGACCACCACTTCCTTGTCCGGCACGATGTCGTAGGTCAGATGCGAGTACCAGGGCGCCCGCACTTCTTCGGCACCGGACTTGACCTCGGACACGAACCGCAGCAGCGCCCGTTGGTCGTAGGACTCCGGGAAGCCCTTGCGTTCCATCAGGCCGCGCCGCGCCAGTTCGGCATTCGGGTAGAGAAACCCATCAGTGGTGATCAGTTCCACGTTCGGGGTGTCCGGCCAGCGGCGCAGCATCTCGCGCAGCACGCGTGCCGTGGTGGACTTTCCGACGGCGACCGAACCGGCCACGCCGATCACGAACGGGGTGCGGCGGGTGGTTTCGCCCAGGAACGTGGTGGTGGCTTTGTGCAGCTCGCCGGCCGCGCCCACATACAGGTTGAGCAGGCGGGACAGCGGCAGGTAGACCTCGCGGACCTCATCCAGGTTCAGGGCGTCGCCCAGGCCCCGGAGCCGCTCAATATCATCCTGGTCCAGGGGCTGTTCAATCTCGTTGGACAGCCGGGACCAGGTCTGCCGGTCCAGCTCAACGTATGGTGTGAAATTACTCTCACCGCTTGACGCCGTCGTCTTCGGTGTCGCATCAGTCACCTATGAATTGTGCCTGCTGCGGGTTTCAAATCCCAAAAGGCGCGCGACGGCGGCGCGCCGGGTTACGCCGCCAGCTCACCCTCAGCGGCTGATGGCCGGGCGAAGGGGACATGCTGTCAGCAGCTGGTCTGCGGGCAGGTACCCTTAACCCCATGTGTGGAATCGTAGGATATGTTGGCCGCCGCGACGGCGGGGCCGGAGTCGGCGTTGCTGATCACAGCGCCCTGGATGTTGTGCTCGAGGGTCTTCGCCGCCTTGAATACCGCGGCTACGATTCCGCGGGAGTGGCGGTCATTTCCGAGTCCGGAATCGAATCGCGGAAGAAGTCGGGCAAGCTGAGCAACCTGCTGGACGAACTTGAGGCCGACCCGCTGCCCGAGTCGCTGACCGGCATCGGCCACACCCGCTGGGCGACGCACGGCGGCCCCACCGACCAGAACGCGCACCCGCACCTGGCCGACGATGACCAGCTTGCCGTGATCCACAACGGCATCATCGAGAACTTCGCCGAACTCCGGGCGTCCCTTTTGGCCAAGGGCTACACGCTGCGCTCGGAAACCGACACCGAAGTGGCCGCAGTGTTGCTCGGAGACATTTACCGTTCGCTGGTGGCCAAGGACCCTGCCACCGCCACCTTGGCCAAAGCCATGCAGGCGGCCTGCCAGCGGCTGGAGGGTGCCTTCACCCTGCTGGCCATCCACCGGGACCAGCCCGACGTCGTCGTCGCTGCTCGCCGCAACTCGCCGCTGGTCGTGGGACTGGGCGAGGGCGAGAACTTCCTGGGCTCCGACGTTTCCGGTTTCATCGACTTCACCCGCCGCGCCGTGGAGCTGGAGCAGGACCAGATCGTCACCATCACCCCGGACGCCTTCGAAATCACGGACTTCTTCGGCAACACCGCCCAGGGGACCGAATTCGAGGTCAACTGGGACGCGGCTGCCGCGGAAAAGGGCGGCTACCCGTCCTTCATGGAGAAGGAAATCAACGACCAGCCCGAGGCTGTCGGCCAAACTCTGCTCGGCCGGGCCGACCTCAACGGCCGGCTGACCCTGGACGAGCTGCGGATCGATCCGGAGCTGCTCAAGACGGTCAGCAAGATCATCGTGCTGGCCTGCGGCACCTCGGCCTACGCCGGCCAGGTGGCGAAGTACGCGATCGAGCACTGGTGCCGGATTCCGGTGGAGGTGGAGCTTTCGCACGAGTTCCGCTACCGCGACCCGATCGTGGATGCGAACACGCTGATTGTGGCCATCTCCCAGTCCGGCGAAACCATGGACACCCTGATGGCCGTCCGCTATGCCAAGGAGCAGGGCGCCAAGGTACTGGCCATCTGCAACACCAACGGTTCAACCATCCCGCGTGAAGCCGATGCAGTGCTCTACACGCACGCCGGTCCGGAAATCGCCGTTGCCTCGACGAAGGCCTTCCTGGCGCAGATCACCGCAGCCTACCTGCTGGGCCTCTATCTGGCGCAGCTTCGCGGCAACAAGTTCCAGGGCGAGATCAGGGACATCCTGGCCGATCTGGGCAAGATCCCGGCCAAGATCCAAAATGTGCTGGACAACGCCAAGGACATCAAGGACCTGGCTGTCCGCATGGCGGACACCAAATCGGTGCTGTTCCTCGGCCGGCATGTGGGCTTCCCCGTCGCTATGGAAGGCGCGCTGAAGTTGAAGGAACTGGCCTACATCCACGCCGAAGGCTTCGCCGCCGGCGAGCTCAAGCACGGACCCATCGCACTGATCGAAGAAGGTCAGCCGGTCTTCGTGGTGGTGCCCTCGCCGCGCGGACGCAATTCGCTGCACTCCAAGGTGGTCTCCAACATCCAGGAGATCCGGGCCCGCGGCGCCAAGACCATCGTCATCGCTGAAGAAGGCGACACTGCGGTCAAGGACTTCGCGGAGTTTGTCTTCTTCGTGCCGGAGACGCCCACCCTGTTGGCTCCGCTGCTGACCACGGTTCCGCTGCAGATCTTCGCGTGCGCACTGGCGACGGCCAAAGGCTTCGACGTGGACCAGCCGCGCAACCTGGCCAAGAGCGTCACCGTCGAATAACAGGCAGCAGGCAAGCATGGCCACACGCCTCCTCTTTGCAGCGCCCCGATCCCCGTACAACAGGATCGGGGACTGCTCCGTTCCCCAGCGTCGGGTCCGCGCGGGGCGGGCAGCGCTGCGGTTGCGGGTGCGGCTGCTGTCGGTGCCGCCGGTGCGGTGCACGCTCCGCTCCGATTCGGAGCCCGCGCTGGCGCCCCGGTGCGCCCGCTCGCCGTGGGCCGTTCGGGCCGGAGCCGGGAAATGATCGTTGGCATCGGCGTGGACGTGGTGGAAGTTTCCAGATTCCGCCGGCAGTTGCAGCGCACCCCGGCTTTGCTTGAGCGGCTTTTCACCCCCGCCGAGCGTGAGCTCAATACCAGGTCGCTGGCGGCCCGCTTTGCCGCCAAGGAAGCGATCGCCAAGGCATTGGGCGCTCCCTCGGGAATGAACTGGCAGGACTGCACCATCTGCGTCGACGCAGGGGGAGACCCGTATCCGGAATTCACCGGCACCGTAGCCGCGGCGGCCAAGACCCGGGGTGTGAAGTACTGGCATCTGTCCATGAGCCACGACGGCGATCTGGCCACGGCCATGGTGGTAGCTGAGAAGTAGCGGTTAGCCGCCCGCCACCCGGTAATGCAAGTACACCACTCCATTGCCGAAGCGCCGCTCGTCCAGCAGCCTGAGATCCACTTTCATATCCTCCGCCAGGAAGCGCTTCCCGCCACCGACCACGACGGGCGAAACGAAAAACTGGCACTCATCGACCAGACCTGCCTTAAACGCGTGGCTGGCCAGATCCGGTCCGCTGATGCTCAGGTCTTCAGCTGCCTCGGTTTTCATGCGTCGTATGGCCTCCGGGTCAAACTCCCGCTCGATCCGGGTATGGGCGCTCGCGGCCTTTTCCAAGGTCCGGGAATAGACCACCTTGTCCTTGCGCAGCCACGACGCTGCGAAGTCTCGTTCGACGGCCGGAACGTCCGGGCCGGTTGGCACCCTTTCCCAGAAGACCATTACCTCATACATCCGGCGACCGAGAAGATACGTTCCGACACGATCCTCCAGGTCATTCACGAACGAATGAACTTCGTCGTCGGGCATGCTCCAGTCAAAGTTGCCGTTCTGGTCGGCAATGTAACCGTCCAGGGACATGATGGCCGAATACAACAGTTTTGCCACGATCACTCCTGGGCTGATCGGAAGGGCGGGGGCGTCGTCCCATTGTTCCCGACCTCGTCCGCCAGGGGAACGGGTTCAGCAATCGCCGGCGCCGCGGATCCCGCCTATTCCGCGCCAACAGCGCGATGTATTCTGCTGACACTGGCAGCAGGCCATGATCGAGGGAGAATGAGCCGTGACAGCACCGGACCAGTACGCAAGCGTCCGCTATCTGGTGGACGACGTGGGGGCGGCCGTCGACTTCTACACAAAGATTTTCGGCTTCACCGTCCACACGCAATTCCCCGGCTTTGCCGACGTGACGCGCGGCCCGCTGCGGCTGTTGTTATCAGGGCCGCCCAGTTCGGGGGCCCGCGCCACGCCGGCGGAGTATGCGGCCCCCGGGTGCAACCGCATCCACCTGATCGTCCAGGACCTGGACGCAGAGATCGGCCGGCTGCGCGGTGCGGGGCTGCAGTTCCGCAGCGACGTGGTGGAAGGCCCAGGCGGTCGCCAGATATTGCTCACCGACCCGGCCGGGAATTTAGTGGAACTGTTCCAGCCCGCACAGCAGGGAACGGAGTGACGGCGGACGCCCTCAGCCGCCGCCCAGGTTTTTGACGTACCCGTAGGCCTCGTCGACGACGCTGCGCCATAACTGCTCGGTGGCTGGCGCGTCGTTGGGCACCGCAGGGAAAGCCACCCATTCCTTCATCGTCCGTTGTCCCATGGTCACCGGTTCTGCCGCTCCGGAAACAACAGCAGTTTCTGCGCGCTGCCGTGGAATCTTGACGATCAGCCGGTGTCCGTGGCCCAGGAACGCGAAGATCTTTCCACCGACCCGCAGGCCAGGACTGCGGAACATGGTGCCGCTTTCAACCAGCGGGTCATCGGAAAACCGGCGGGCCAGAGCCTTGAGCAGGACAAGGTCCTGGTCGCCGTCTGACCGGGGCGGTTGCAACATCACATCCTCTTAGGCCCGAATAAAGATGGCGGAGGCCGCGGCGGATTCGACCATCAAGTCGCTCATGCCGACCACCAGGTACCAATAGGTGTGTCCGCGAACCGCGCCCGTGTCCACAAAACGCTCCGGATTGCCGCGGCGCCGGTGCACGCGCCGGAGCGCTCCGGCCTGGGAGGGGATCACGGCAGCCGCGGCGCCGTTGGATTCCCAGCGGTAGATGGCATAGTGCCGCGGCAGCGTCCCGCTGGTGGCGCCCCTCCAGATGAGTTCGACGGCGGTGCCGTTCCACCGTGCGCTGGTGATCAGCGGCGCGTAGGGTCGTTGGGCGCCCAGGTGGGACATCACCGGAGTCATGGCCACGCGCCGGTAGAACTTGTCCTTCACCAGGCCGATGCTGTTCAGCCGGTTGGCCCGGACCGAGGTGGCGGAGAAATAAACCTGCCCGCTGACCCCTGAGGTTGCCCGGCACTTGGCCGTGTGGTTGTAGAGTTCCCGCGGGTTCTGCCAAGCGGCTCCCTGGGCGGCGTCGCCCACTTTGTAGGCTCCCTCTCCGATGTAGAGCTTGCAGTTGGTGCCCTTGACCTGCGCCGCCCACCAATTCACCAGCGTGTTGTAGTCCGCGGCGGCATTGCCCTGGTGCCAGTAGAGCTGCGGGACCACATAGTCGATCCAGCCCTGCTTCACCCAGAGCCGGGAATCGGCAAACGTGGCGTCGTAACTCTGTAGGCCGGAGGTGGCCGATCCCCGGCTGTCGGTCGACTTGTTGCGCCAAATCCCGAACGGGCTGATGCCGAACAGCATCCGCGGCTTTGTGGCGAAAATCTTGGCGTTCAGGTCGCGGACGAAGCTATTGACGCTGCGCCTGCGGAAATCCGGCAGGCTCTCGCCCGCGCGCCGGTAGGTGTTGTAGGCGGCCGAGTCCGGGATGCTCTGCCCCGCGACCGGGTAGGGATAGAAGTAATCGTCCAGGTGGATGCCATCGACGTCGTACTTCGCCGCGACTTCCGCGATCACCTTGATGATGAAGCTGCGCACAGCGGGGATGCCGGGGTTGTAGTAGCGACGGCCTGCGAAGGTGAAGGTCCAGCTGGGATTTTTTCGGGCCGGATGCCAGGAAATCAGGTCGGCCAGATTGGTTGTCAGGGAGACACGGAACGGGTTGAACCATGCGTGCAAGTGCAGGTTCCGAGCATGCGCCTGGCTGATCGCGTAGGCCAGGGGATCGTAGCCCGGGTTCCGTCCCTGTGTGCCGGTCAGGTAGCGGGACCAAGGCTCGCCCGCAGCGGAGGGCCAGAAGACGTCTGCGGCCGGGCGGACCTGCAGCATGACGGCATTCAGGTTCCGGTTGCGGGCCAGATCCAGCCAGTTGCGCAGTTCGGTCTGCTGGGCCGCCGCCGTCAGGCCGGGTCGGGACGGCCAGTCGATGTTGAGCACGGTGGAGAGCCAGAAGCCGCGGAACTCGTGCTTGGGCATGTCCGTGACCCGGGCCGGTTCGCGGGCGGTGACGCGGTAGACCCTGTTGATGACCGCCGCCGCCAGGCTCAACTCGAGCGGGACTCCGGGGCCGCCGGCGGTGACCGCCCGGGAGAGACTGCCGCCGAGCAGGCCTGCCGCGCAGAACACGGTCAGGGCCGTCGCCGTGGTGAACTGGCGCCGGGTGACGGCGCCGCTGGATCCCGAACCGCCGCCAGTCATGGCCAGCCCCCGCTTCACCAGAACCTGATAGTAGGTCAACGATACGCCCGCAGCGACCCGGTCGACAGTAGTACCGGTCGTTGTGTAGGCCCGGTGGCGCCGACGTGCCCGGACGCGACCCTCAGGCCTCAGCTGTCAGGGCAATTCGGCGGGTCCGGGACACGGCGGATTCCGCGCGGTGCCGCGCTCCGTCGTCGTTGTCTGGCCTTTGTGACCGACGAACCGGGATGCCATTGTCCCGGCCATGGGGTAAGAAAGGATGAGGGGATCCCCATCGATGATCAGGAGTTGCGCATGGAAGTTTGGCCGGGAGACGCCTACCCGCTGGGGGCAACCTACGACGGCAACGGCACCAATTTTGCCGTGTTCAGCGAAGCAGCGGATGCCGTGTTCCTGTGCCTGTTCGACGACAACGGCGCCGAACAGCGGATCGAACTGAAAGACGTCGACGGCTACGTGTGGCATTGCTATCTGCCCCAGATCCAGCCGGGGCAGAAGTACGGTTTCCGGGTGGAGGGGCCCTACGATCCCGGCCAGGGGCTGCGCTGCAACGTGAATAAGCTGTTGCTGGACCCTTATGCGAAGGCCGTCAGCGGCCAGATCGACTGGGCTCAGCCGCTGTTCGGCTACAACTTCGGGGACGAGGACTCCCGCAACGACGAAGACTCGGCGGAGCACATGATGCTCGGCGTCGTCGTCAATCCCTATTTCGACTGGGACGGCGACCGTAAGCCGCGCACGCCGTACCACCGCTCGGTGATCTACGAGGCCCATGTGAAGGGCCTGACGCAGCTGCATCCGGAAATCCCGGAAGAACAGCGCGGCACCTACGCGGGCATCGCGCATCCGGCGGTGATCGGGCACCTGCAGAAGCTGGGCGTCACGGCAATCGAGCTGATGCCGGTCCACCAGTTCGTCAACGACAGCACGCTGCAGGACAAGGGACTGTCCAACTATTGGGGCTACAACACCATCGGCTTTTTCGCGCCGCAGAATACCTACTGCTCCTCCGGCGATACCGGGCAGCAGGTGCAGGAATTCAAGGCGATGGTCCGGGAACTGCACCTGGCCGGCATCGAAGTGATCCTCGACGTCGTGTACAACCACACGGCAGAAGGGAACCATTTGGGCCCCACGTTGTCCTTCCGCGGGCTGGACAACGGGGCGTACTACCGGCTGGTGGAGGACCAGCCGCAGTACTACATGGATTACACCGGCACGGGGAACTCGCTGAACGTGCGCCACCCCCATTCGCTGCAGCTGCTGATGGACTCGCTGCGCTACTGGGCGTCGGAGATGCACGTGGACGGATTCCGCTTCGACCTCGCCTCCACGCTGGCCCGCGAGTTCTACGACGTGGACCGGCTGTCGACCTTCTTCGAAATGGTGCAGCAGGACCCGATCGTGTCCCAGACGAAGCTGATCGCGGAGCCGTGGGACATCGGTCCGGGTGGCTACCAGGTGGGCAACTTCCCGCCGCTGTGGACCGAGTGGAACGGGCTGTACCGGGATACCGTCCGCGACTTCTGGCGGGGTGAACCCTCCACTCTGGGCGAATTCGCCTCGCGCATCACCGGCTCGTCCGATCTCTACGAGGCCACCGGCCGGCGTCCCGTCGCCTCCATCAACTTCATCACCGCCCACGACGGCTTCACCATGCGGGACCTGGTGTCCTACAACGAGAAACACAACCAGGCCAACGGCGAAGACAATAACGACGGCGAGTCGCACAACCGGTCGTGGAACTGCGGTGTCGAGGGACCCACGGATGACCCCGCGGTTCTTACCCTGCGGGCCCGCCAACAGCGGAACTTCCTGACCACTCTGCTGCTAAGCCAGGGCGTGCCCATGATCGCCCACGGCGACGAGCTGGGCCGCACCCAGCTGGGCAACAACAACGTGTACTGCCAGGACTCCGAGCTGTCTTGGGTGGACTGGAACAACGTGGACCAGCCGCTGCTCGAGTTCGTGGCCGCCATCAACCGGCTCCGGGCTGAGCACCCCACCTTCCGGCGGCGGCTGTTCTTCGATGGGAAGCCCGTCCGCCGCGGCGAGGGCGAACCGCTGAGCGACGCCGAGTGGCTGACCCCGGAGGGGACCCGCATGGAACCCGAGGACTGGGACGAGGCCCTCGGACGGTGCATCGGACTGTTCCTCAACGGGCACGGCATCCGCGGGCGCGACGACCGCGGGCAGCGGATCACGGACGAGCATTTTTTGGTGTATTTCAACGCCGACGACGACGATGTGCCGTTCGTCCTGCCGCCGCGGGAATATGCGCCGGCGTGGGACGTCATCATCAACACCGCCGGCGGCGAGGACCTGACCGGCCCGCTCAAGGCCGGGGAGATCGCGCCGGTGGCGGCGAAGTCCACCATGGTGCTGCGGGCCCACTCGGCGCCGGAAGAAGAACCCGACCATTCCGTGGCGGCCTCGGTGGCAGCCATGGCTGAGGCGGAACGGGCGGCGGAGCCCGAGCAGGCAGCGGAATCCGAGGAGGCCGCGGAATCAACCGCGCCGGAACAGGATTCTGGCCCTGCGGCTGAGCAGGCCGCCGACTCCGCTTTGGAACCGGCGGCCAAGGACAAGAACGGGAAGCAGAAGGGATGAGGGCCCCGGCGTCGACCTACAGATTGCAGATCAGGGAATCACTCACGCTGTATGACGCGGCGGACTTGGTGCCGTATCTACACAACCTCGGCGTCGACTGGGTGTACCTGTCGCCCCTGCTCACCGCGGAACCGGGATCCGACCACGGCTACGACGTAGTGGACTTCGGTGCGGTGGATCCGGCTAGAGGCGGGATCGACGGTCTGCGCGCGCTCTCGGCGGCCGCGCGGAAGGCCGGGCTGGGCGTCCTGGTGGACATCGTCCCGAACCACATGGGCGTGGGGACCCCGGCCAATAACCGCTGGTGGTGGTCGCTGCTGGCTGAGGGCCACGGGTCACGCTATGCCGAAGCGTTCGACATCGACTGGGACGCCGGCGGCGGAAAGATCCGGATTCCCGTGCTCGGCGACGGCGATGCGGAACTGGATGCGCTGGAACTGACCAACGGCGAGCTGCGCTACTACGAGAACAGGTTCCCGGTCGCCGCGGGGACGGCCGACGACGGCGCCACCGCACGGGAAGTCCACGAGCGCCAGCACTACCAGCTGGTGAACTGGCGCCGGGCCGACGCGGAGCTCAACTACCGCCGGTTCTTCGGCGTGAACTCCCTGGCCGGCGTCCGGGTGGAGGTGCCGTGGGTCTTCGATGAATCCCACGCCGAGATCAAACGCTGGTTCGACGAGGGCCTGGTTGACGGGCTGCGCGTGGACCATCCGGATGGGTTGGCGGACCCGAAGGGTTACCTGCAGAGGCTGCAGGAGCTGACCGGCGGCGCCTACGTGCTGGTGGAGAAGATCCTGGAGCCGGGGGAGACGCTGCCGGCGGACTGGGCGTGCGCGGGAACCACCGGGTACGACGCGCTGGCGGAGGTAGACCGGCTGCTGGTCGATCCCGACGGGCGGGAACGCCTAACCGAGGCGGCGCCGGTCCAGCCGTACCAGCACATGATCCATGACACCAAACGGGGAATCGCGGACGGCATCCTGCGTTCCGAGGTACTGCGCTTGGCGCGGCTGGTCCCGGCCGACGCGGGAGTGGACTTCGATATCGCCGCGGATGCGCTCGCGGAACTGCTGAGCTGCTTTCCGGTGTACCGGAGTTACCTGCCGGTCGGCGCCGAGTACTTGGAGGAAGCCGGAATCGCGGCCCAGGCGCGCCGCCCGGACCTCGCCGAAGCGATCACCACCCTGTTGCCGCTGCTGCAGCCGCAGGGAGTGCTGACCGAACTGGCGGTGCGCTTCCAGCAGACCTCCGGGATGGTGATGGCCAAGGGCGTGGAAGACACTGCGTTCTACCGGTACACGCGGCTGACCTCCTTGAACGAGGTGGGCGCCGACCCGTCCATCTTCGCGGTGGAGCCGTTCGAGCTGCACACACGGCTGATCCGCCGGCAGCAGGACCTGCCGCTGGCGATGACCACGCTTTCCACGCACGACACGAAACGCAGCGAGGACACCCGCGCCCGCATCTCGGTGCTCTCCGAACTGGCGGACCAATGGCCGGCGCGGCTGGCGGAGCTGGACCGGCTGGCTCCGTTCGGAGACCTGCCGTTCGCGGACCTGCTGTGGCAGGCGGCGCTGGGAGCGTGGCCGGTCAGCCGGGAACGCGCCCACGCCTATGCGGAGAAGGCGGCCCGCGAAGCCGGCAACAGCACGTCGTGGATCGACCCCAATGCCGATTTCGAAAAGCACCTGCATGCCGCCGTGGATGCGGCGTTCGACGACCCGGAGGTGAACCGCGTGCTGGTCGGACTGGTGGAGGAAACTGTGGCTTTCGGCCGGAGCAATTCCCTGTCCGCCAAGCTCATCCAGCTGACCATGCCCGGAGTCCCCGACGTCTACCAGGGCACTGAGTTCTGGGACCACTCGCTGGTGGATCCGGATAACCGCCGCCGGGTGGACTTCCAGGCCCGGCGCGTGGCGCTCGAGGATCTGGGCCGGGACGGGACGCCGCCGGTGGACGACGGCGCGGCGGCCAAGATGCTGGTGGTCGCCCGGGCACTGCAGCTGCGCCGTGACCGGCCGGAGCTGTTCACCGGCTACGAGGCCATTTCGGTACGGGGACCCGCCGCCGAGCACGCGTTCGGCTTCGACCGCGGCGGCGCGATCACGCTGGCCACCCGGCTGCCGGTACGGCTACAGCGGGACGGCGGGTGGCGGGACACCGCCGTCGTTATTCCGCCGGGGCAATACCGGGACGTGCTGAGCGGGCGGAGCCACACCAGCAACGGCGTTCTCCAGCTGTCCGGTGTGCTGGCCGAGTTGCCGGTGGCGCTGCTGGTGCGCGGGGCGGAACTGTCATGAGCAGGGACTTCGCGGTGTGGGCGCCGCGGGCCGGCACGGTGGAACTGCGGGCGGGCACCTCACGGCTGCCGCTGCAGGGACCCGACGGCGACGGCTGGTGGCGGCTGGTAGACACCGCAGCCGTGCCCGAGGGGGTGGCCGACTACGGCTACCTGCTGGACGGAGAGGACACGGCGCTGCCCGATCCGCGGTCGCGCCGCCAGCCGGACGGGGTGCACGGACTGTCCCGGACGTTCGACGCCGGGGCTTACCCGTGGCGGGACCAAGACTGGGTTTCCCCCGGGCAGGGCGGGGTGATCTACGAACTGCATATCGGCACCTTCACCCCCGAGGGAACACTGGATGCTGCCGCTGAGAAGCTCGACTACCTGGCCGGACTCGGCGTGGACTACGTGGAGCTGCTGCCGGTGAATGCGTTCAACGGAACACACAACTGGGGCTACGACGGCGTGCTGTGGTTCGCCGTGCAGGAGAGTTACGGCGGGCCGGCCGCCTACCAGCGGTTCGTGGATGCGGCGCACGCGAAGGGCATCGGCGTCATCCAGGACGTCGTCTACAACCATCTGGGTCCCAGCGGAAACTACCTGCCGCGGTTCGGGCCGTACCTGAGCAGCGGCAGCGCGAACACCTGGGGCGATTCCGTCAATCTGGACGGGCCGGGCTCGGACGAGGTGCGCCGCTTCATCACGGACAACGTGCAGATGTGGTTCCGCGACTACCACGTGGACGGGCTGCGGCTGGATGCGGTGCATGCGCTGCGGGACGAGCGGGCCGTCCACATCCTGGAGGAGATCGCGGCGGTCACGGACGACTGCGCGGCGGAGCTGGGCAAGCCGTTGTTCCTGATCGCCGAGTCGGACCTGAACAACCCGCGGCTCATCGAGTCCCGGGAGTCGAACGGCTACGGGCTGGCAGGGCAGTGGAGCGACGACTTCCACCACGCCGTGCACGTGAACCTCACCGGCGAAACCAGCGGCTACTATGCCGACTTCGCCGGACTGGGAGCGCTGGAGAAGGTGCTGCGGGACGGGTTCTTCCACGACGGCAGCTATTCCTCGTTCCGGGAACGGCACCACGGCAGGCCGATCAACAAGGAGCGGGTGGCGGCACCGCAGCTGGTGGTCTGCACCCAAAACCACGACCAGATCGGCAACCGCGCCGCCGGCGACCGGCTCACCGGCAGCCTCGGCTACGGGCAGCTGGCGCTTGCAGCGGTGCTGAACCTGACCGCGCCGTTCACCCCCATGCTGTTCATGGGCGAGGAGTTCGCCGCGTCCACCCCGTGGCAGTTCTTCACCTCGCACCCGGAACCGGAGCTGGGCGAAGCGACGTCCACGGGCCGGCTTAAGGAGTTCGAACGGATGGGCTGGGACCCGCGGGTCGTGCCCGACCCGCAGGACCCGGGCACCTTCCGCAACTCGAAGCTGGACTGGACGGAGCCGGACACCGGCGACCACGCGCGGATGCTGGAGCTGTACCGGCGGCTGATCGCGCTGCGGAAGCAGAATCCCGAGCTAACGGACCCGGACTTCGCGGCCGTGTCGGTGCAAACGGACCCGGACGCCGGATGGCTCATCCTGCACCGTGGCCCGTTGGCCATCTGCTGCAACTTCTCCACCGAGTCGCGCACCCTCCCGGCAAGGACGGGCACGGTGGTGCTGGCAACCGACGACGGCGCTGCCTTCGCCGCCGCGGACGCCGCCGGCACCGCGGGAGGTGCTTCGCCCGACGACCCCGGAGAGTCTGTCCGGCTGGTTCTGCCCGGCCACTCGGCCGCCATAGTCCGCAGCGGGGCCGCACGCTAGGATCGGCTTCATGACTGACGCAGAGGACTTGTTCGAAGGACCCGCCACCGGGCCGCCTCGACCTGTCTACTCCACCCGGGCGCTGTACCGGCCGGAGGCGGAAGGATCCGAGGTCCGGCACGTCGGCGGCTACGCACCGTTCGTCGGCTTTTGTGCCCGGCAGGGCGAAGACGCTGCCGGACTAGCGGCCGATCCGGTCCGGCTGCTGGAGTTCCTGCGGGACCATGCCGCCGCGCTGCTCGCCGAACCGGAACTGGGGAAAGCGGCGGAAGTGTTCACCGGCAACACCGTGGTGGCGCAGCGGCCGGACGCCCGGTGGCGCAGCGTGGAAGGCGGCATTACCGAGGCCGGGGACCACGAAATGAGCCTGGTCGTCCAGGGTTTGGTGGAGCGGCTGCACTCCGCCGACGCGAAACAGTTCGCGGAGTCCCTGGCGACCATCCGTGACTGGGCCGAGTCGGACCCGGAGCCGCTGCCACGGTTCGAGGAGCACGACGGGAATCTACCGCAGCCGGTTCCGTTGCCCGCCGGCTGGAAACCGTACGTTCGGCCGGACCTTCCGGTGGAGGTTTACCGCGATCCGGACGGAGAACAGATTCCCTACGGCACCCGGTGGGGCGATGGAGAGGCAGCGTCGGATTCCTACAGCGTCACCAGCAACACCGAGCGCTTCAGCGGCCTCCACGCCGTGGCCGACAGCCTGATTGAACATCTGGCCTCCACCTACGCGGCCAGCACCAGAGACGTCACGGCGGAAACAGCCGCCCGGATGCGGGGCCAAGTGAGCGTGCTCCGGGCGGTCCGGGTGGACCCCGCCAGCCCGGATGCAGCGCCCCTGGTCTTCACGTTTACCGATTTTCCCGGCGTCCTGCTGCACAGCGGTCTGCTGCACAGCACGCCGTTTCCGTCCTGCGGCTGCGACGCCTGCGATGAAACTTTGGACTCCGGGGCGACCGGGCTGGAGCAGCAGGTGCTTGCCGTGGCTGCCGGAGGCTTCGCGGAGCGCTACCCGTTGGGGAACCACCGGCGTGCCGAATACCAGTTGGTGCGGGTGGACGGCTCGGGCTGGGAGGGCGGCGGCGGCGAGCCCTCCCACGAGTACACGGACGACCAACTCTGCGAGGCCGAACGGACGCTGAAGTTGTTGTCGAACGGCTGGCAGCCCTGGCCGCTGCGGCAGCAGTGACTCGCCCTTCACCGTCCGACTGTCGCCCCAAGGTTGCCTGACCGAAAGGACTGCATGATCGAGGCCTGGACCCCGGACCAGATCCGTGCCGCCGAACGCCCGCTGCTCAACGACGGACAAGGGCCGGAACTGATGGCCCGCGCGGCGGCAGGGCTGGCCGCCGGCATCATCCGCGAACTCAAACGCGCGACCGGCCGGATCTATGGCGCCCGGCTGGTGGTGCTGGCCGGGAGCGGCAACAACGGCGGCGACGCCCTCTTCGCGGCGGCATCGGCAGCAAAACGCGGTGTCATGACGACGGCGGTGCTCACCTCGGAGCGGGTGCACCCGGAGGCGTATGCTGCCTTCGAGCGGGGCGGCGGCCGCGTGATCCGGCTGGATTCGGCGGCTGCTGTTGGCGCGTCGGGTCTGGCTGATGCGATCCGGGCGGCGGCAGGCGTCTGTGCGGCCGCGGACGTGCTGGTCGATGGGATCGTGGGCACCGGTGCCGCCGGCGGACTGCGCGGCCCGGCGCGGGAGCTGGTGCAGACGCTGCTGGATTCCGGCGAAGGAAACGGCCGCGGGACGCTGGTGGTGGCCTGCGACCTGCCCAGCGGTGTCGACGCGGAAACCGGCCAAGTGGACGGACCGGTGCTGCCCGCAGACCTCACGGTCACCTTCGGCGGGGCCAAGGCCGGTCTGTTCCTCGATCCGGCGGCAGCGCTCGCCGGCAGGATCGAGACCGTGGACATTGGCATCGGCCGACTGCTTCCGGAGCCTGCGCTTCGGCGGCTCGAAGCGCAGGACCTGGCCATGCTCTGGCCGGTGCCGCGGCGGACCGACCACAAGTACACCCGCGGGGTGCTGGGCATCGCCGCCGGATCCGCCTTCTATCCCGGGGCGGCGCTGCTCGCGACCAAGGCGGCGGCGGCCACCGGCGTGGGCATGATCAGGTTTCTGGGACCGCCGGAGGTGTGCCGGCTGATCAACCTGCAAACGCCGGAAGCCGTCTGTTCGCAGGGGTTGGTGGCGGATTCCCGTGTTCAGGCGTGGCTGGTGGGCCCTGGAACCGACGGGGACGAGGAGCAGCGCCGGCGCGCACGGGACGCCATCGCTTCCGGTCTGCCGGTGGTCGCCGATGCCGGGGCCTTCGACGTGCTCCCGGCTGAGCTGGGACCGCATGTGGTCCTGACCCCACACGCCGGCGAACTGGTGCGCATCCTTGAAGCACAGGGCGTGGCGACGGACCGGAACCATGTTGAAGCCTCGCCCGCCGAATTCGCCGCGCTGACAGCAGGTCTCACCGGCGCCACCGTGCTGCTCAAGGGCGCCGTGACAGTGATCGCCGCACCAAACGGCCTCCTGTTCTGCCAAGACGACGGGCCCGACTGGCTGGCCACGGCCGGATCCGGCGACACGCTCGCCGGGATCCTCGGAACCCTCGCAGCGACCGTCCGGACGGAGCAGCTGGACGCGGCCGGATTCGGGGAGCCAGAGCGCTGGGCGGTGGTTGCCGCCATGGCCGCCTGCCTCCACGGCCTGGCCGGGGCGGAGGCAGCGCGACGCGGCGAAGTGGCATCGGCGCCGGAACCGGGCGCGACGCAGGCAGGCAGCGGGCGGAGCGCACCGCCGTCGTTATCCGAGCGGGGCCGGCCGCTGGCGGCCTCCGATATCAGCGCCGCAGTCCCTTCGGTGGTGGGCCGGATCATCGCCGGTCGGAACCAGTAGCCGCACGTTGGCAGGAGGGTGGGATGTGGAACGGCGCAGGGTCCCGCGCGGCACCGGAAAAATGGCTTCCCCGGGGTACCCGGCTTGGCCTGTTTCAACTACGCTTTAGGCACGTGTTATCCGCACCGTAGGGGCCGGGGCGGAGCACTGGAGTCATGATCCTCCGGAGGGATGGCAACCTCATGTAACCACCAATGGGCCGGGGGCAGTCCCGTGGTTCATCCGGCGACAGTAAGCGGCAGCGGCGCCAGAATGCCGGGGGCCCCGCCAAAGCCGTTGATCGATGACAGGCGGACGCGCCTTCCGCGTCCGGGCCACCCGGAAATCACGGAAGCACCTTAGTGATGAAAACTTCAGCAACATGGCGGGCGTGGTTGATGATCGCCGGCGTTCTTTTGGGACTTCTCGCCAGCATGGGCTTGGCAGCGCCAGCCGGTGCCAGCACGCTTGCCGCGACGGCTTCGCCTTCCCAAGCGGAGAGAGGCAGCGCGGACCTGTCGCTGCGCAGCCTCGGTGGGGGCGGTTACCGGGTACGGGGCTCGGCCTACGAAGCCAACCGCGTCCATGTCTGGATTGTCAATGTCTCCCGGAGCCGGGCCGTCGATGAGTTCTACGTCCAGACCCATCACGGCGACTTCACGGCCCGCCGCGGCGGCTTGCAGTGCGGCCGCACCTACAAGGCCGTCAGCTACAGCAGCGGTGACGGCTGGGTGTCGAGTAGCAAGGTCAGTTTCCGCTGCTAGCACCACCAGCCACTCCAAGCCCTCAATCAGTATCCCGCCAAGGGGTACCCGGTGATGGGGAGGACGGGAGGTCCCGGTCCTTCCCGTCGCTTTGTCGTCATCCGAGCGGGGCCGGACGCTGAAGGGTTTTCGCTATCGGCTGCCCAGTCCCCGCGGGTGTGGGCAGGATCATCGCCGGTCGGCACCTGCTGGCCCTCGATGGCATGATGAGGGGATGGCGTTTGAAGCTGAACAGAACCGGTACCAGAACATGCCCTACCGCCGGGTGGGACGAAGCGGCCTGAAACTGCCCGCCGTATCGCTGGGGCTCTGGCACAATTTCGGCGACGACAAGCCGTTTGAGGTACAGCGTGCCATCCTGCGCCGGGCCTTCGACTTGGGCGTGACCCACTTCGATCTGGCCAATAACTACGGTCCGCCCGAGGGTAGCGCCGAGACGAATTTCGGCCGGCACATGCGCGAGGATTTCTTGCCGTACCGCGACGAACTGGTCATTTCCACCAAGGCGGGCTACCTGATGTGGCCGGGGCCGTACGGCGAATGGGGTTCGCGTAAATACCTGCTGTCCAGCCTCGATGCCTCGCTGAAGCGGATGGGGCTGGACTACGTGGACATTTTCTACAGCCACCGGCCGGATCCCAACACGCCACTGGAGGAGACGATGGGTGCGCTGGACCAGGCGGTCCGTTCCGGCAAGGCCTTGTACGCCGGCATCTCCTCCTACACGCCCGAACAGACCCGGGACGCCGCCCGCATCATGCGCGCACTCGGAACGCCGCTGCTGATCCACCAGCCGTCCTACTCCTTGCTGAACCGCTGGGTGGAAGATGCCACCCCGAGCCTGCTGGAGGTGCTGGACGAGGAAGGCATGGGCTGCATCGCGTTCTCGCCGCTGGCCCAGGGAATGCTCACGGACCGCTACCTGAAGGGGGTCCCAGAGGATTCCCGCGCGGCACAGCAGAAGTCGCTGTTCCCGCAGATGCTCTCCGAAGAGAACCTGGACCGGGTGCGCGGGCTGAACCAACTGGCGGAGAGCCGCGGCCAGTCGCTCGCGCAAATGGCCATCGCCTGGGTGCTGCGCGAGCAGTCGAAGGGGGCCCCGGTGGCTTCGGCGCTAATCGGGGCGTCCAGCGTCGCGCAGTTGGAGGACAGCCTCGCTGCCGTAGCCAAACTCAATTTCACCGGCGAGGAAACCGACGCCATTGACCAGTTCGCGGTGGACTCCGACATCAACATCTGGAAGCCGAAGAGCTAGACCGTGGACCGTCCGGCCGCGACAGACGAGACGCCCGTGGACGTCAGTCTCACCGACGCGGCCGCGCTGGATTTCGATCAGGTGCTCGCGTTATACGACTCCGTCGATTGGACCGCCTACACCTCGTCGCCGCAGACAGTCTCCGCTGCCCTGTCCGGTTCCGCCGCCATCGCAGTTGCCCGCGCCGGCACCGAGCTGGTTGGGCTTGCCCGGGTGGTATCCGACGGGGCGTCGATCTGCTATCTGCAGGATGTGCTGGTCCGTCCGGGCTTCCAGCGTCGGGGGATCGGCCGTCGGCTGGTGCAGCTGGTATTGCAACCGTTCTCGCACGTCCGGCAAAAGGTCCTGCTGACGGACGACGAGGCCGGCCAGAAGGCGTTCTACGAATCGCTCGGCTATTCGCAGGTCACGGATAACGACGGCGGAGCCCTGCGCGCCTTCGCCCGGTTCGACGCCTGACGCCCCGGCTGCCGTGGCGACCGACGGCGGGGGAGCTTCCCGAGGTTCTTGCTTAGGGAACGCGGAGGCCATGGAGCGCATGCGTCTTGATGGCCGCGTATTCGTCGGCCGAGATCGTGCCCTTATCCAGCAGGGATTTCGCCTTCGCGATCTCGTCGGAGGGACTGGTCCCGGCGACGTCCCCAATGTATTTGTTGACCACGTCCTGTGTGTTCAGGGCGCGTTGCTGGCTTCTTTCGGCCATGCCGGTTCCCCGCGCTATGAGATAGACCAGCACCGTGAGGAAGGGGAGGAAAATCATGAAGACGATCCATACAGCCTTCCACCAGCCATTGAGCGAGCGGTCTCTGAACAAGTCGGCGACGACGGAAAACAGGGTAATGAGGTAGGCGACGAACGCGACCGTCCAAAAGAGGAACCAGAAGAAGTCCCAAAAGTCTTCCCATAAGCCCACGATCAGTCCTCTCGGTCGCACCTCGGAGCCAAAGGCCGCGGGATGCACTATCCCGCCACGTTTCCGGCGTTCTAGGCTTAAGGATCGTCGTCCATCGTTGGAGCCACCTCATCCATTCCGGGTGAGGTGGGTGGCGGCGGACCTCTGTCGGCTCTGCTACCTCCTTCCGGCTCGTCTGGCCGTCTGGTCGCTGACAGGTATTCGCGTCCTTCCTCGGAAGGAGCACCGCCGTCGTGCTCCTCGTCTACGGCAGGGGCAGCCCCGTGGCCATCGAACGCAGGCAACCCTGAAAACCTCTCAAGCAGACGGGGATCTGAATTCACCCCCGATGGGTGAAGCACACCCCCAGCGGCCCGACTCACACTTGAAGAGTCTGTTGACCTGTCCGTCAATGGCCGACGGCGCCGGCCCCACCGGCATCCAAGAGAGGAACAGTCAATGTCGAAACAACACCCGGTTCTGATAGGAACTGCAGCCTTAGGGCTGGCCGTGGGGATGCTGACGGGCTGCTCTGCCAGTCCCGAGGAGAATGTTGCGAAAGCATGCGGGGCATCCGATGCCTTCGCAGCTGCTTTGCAGAACTTTCGAGAGACCCTGACGCCGGATGCCACCATCGAGGAGATCCGCTCGGCACGGGAAGAGGTCAGCAATACCTACAACGATCTCAAGGGGGCAACCACAAACGTGGCGAAGGACAGGACCGACGCACTAGCTTCCGCAATGGGCGAGCTTAAGTCTGCCGTGGACGACGTTCCCGATGACGCCACCGTTCGGCAAGCGGTTACTTCCTTGAAGAACGAAGCAGACAACGTCAAAACCGCTCGTGACGGAGTAGCGAGCGAGCTCAACTGTTAAGTCCGATGCCTCGAGGGCTGGTTGGTCCAGGACCGGCAGAAGCGACCCGCGGTCTGCCGGGGACCGCCGCCACCGTCCCCTTCTGACGACACATCCGCGCCCCTAGACTACGACTAGCGGCGAAGGAGGGGGCAATGGAGCCTGAATCATCGGGACCCGAAGCATCCGAACCGGTCTCGCGTCCTGGCATTCCCCGCGCTACCACCATCCTGCTGGCCCTGGGCGGCGCGACCGTCGCAGCCTTCGGAATCGCAGCGATCCGCGGGATCTTCACACCGATCTTCCTGGCGTTGGTGATCACCATCTGCGTGCATCCGGTTCGGCTCTGGATGCAGCAGCACGGAGTCCCACGGGGAATTGCCACCGGAGCCACCATCGCCGCGGGATTCGCCGTACTGATAGGCCTTACTGCGGTATTGATGACAGCACTCGCTCAGTTCTCCGCGCTGCTGCCGCAATATGCCCCCCAGCTGCACCAATTGGGCGCCTCGATCGCCCAAATGCTGGAGTCCGTGGGAGTCGGCTCCGAGCAGGCGCAGAGTGTACTGCAGACATTCACGCCCGGCCGCATTATTGGGTTTATCACCGACTTGCTCGGGAACATCACGGGTCTGGTCGGCGTCCTCGTGATCATCCTGACAATGCTCATCTTGATGGCGGTTGACGGAGGGCGGATGGCCGCCCTGCTGAACCATCTGCAGTTTCATCGGCCGGCCATGGCCACTGCCTTAAGCGGCTTCGCTGTTGACGTACGCCGGTATACAGTGGCCACTACCATCTTGGGAGCCGCCCAAGGCCTGTTCAACTGGCTCGTCCTGTTCATCCTGCAGGTCCCTGGCGCCATGGCCTGGGGCGTCTTGTCGTTCATCTGCAGCTTCATTCCCAACATCGGTTACTTCATCGCCATTATCCCGCCGCTGGTCTTTGGTGCCCTGAGCGGAGGCTGGCCCGTTGTCCTGGCCGTCATCCTCACCTATGGCGTGATTAACAGTGTCATCCAGTCGATTATTCAGCCCAAATACATTGGCAATGCGGTGTCGCTGAGCGAGACTTTGACCTTTGTCTCGGTTCTTTTCTGGGCCGCCGTCCTCGGAGCGGTCGGTGCCATCCTCGCCGTTCCGCTCACCCTGCTGGTCCGCACCATGCTGCTCGACTCGGACCCGTCCAAGGTCTGGCGTCGGGCTTTGACGGGGGACAAGAAGGACATCGAATCCGCCCTGAAGCTCGAAGACGACGCCATCCGCGCCCGCCGCCCACGGCGGAGACCGCACCGCCCGCACTCCGATGGCACACGCGGGAAATGATGTCCCGCCAAGCTGCCGTCAGGGCCGGGTGAGCACCGAATGCTGCAACTCATCGTGAGCCTTGTGCCAGTCGCTGTAGCCGGGGCGATGAGCACGGTGCCCGCCGGTATCACCATCATCATTCTGCTCGCGCCTCATCCGCGACGGCGTGCCTTGGCGTTCTTGATAGGAACCATCACCGGATCGGTCGTGATCGTCGGTCTATCCTCGGTTGGGCTCGGGTTCATGTCGGTCATTCCGCGGTGGAACGAGGATGAGCTGACGGCAGCGGTGGGCCTGTTAATCGGAGCTTTCCTGATCCTCTACTCCGTTTACCTTTTCGGGCGAAAAGGCAGGCGGGAGAGCGCCATGCTGGGCAAGATCACCGCAAGGTTCCGGTCCGCCCGCACGTGGGAATTCATCGGACTGGGCCTGGGACTGAATCTGCGTCCGAAGGCACTCGTGCTGGCCGTCACCGCCGGGGTGCTGATCAGCGTCCAAGAGCCGTCGCCCCTTGAGGGAACCTTGTTGGTTCTCGGCTATGCAGTTGTCGCCCAGTCTGCGGTGGTGCTGCCGATTACCTATTGGGTGCGCGCCCCGGAACGAGCCGAAGGGCAACTGGCGGCTGCCTATGCCTGGCTGCAACGAAACGGCCGAACGGTGACGGCGGTGACGATACTCGCCATGGGCGTGTTAATCGCCGGCTACAGTCTTCTCCAACTGTGAGGCCGGCGAGACGGAAACACGGAACCGGAGAGCTGCGGCTCGCGAATTATGAAAACCAGGTGCCGGGCGGTCCCGCAACCAGCAGGACGCTGAAGACCACTGCCACCGCTGCGAGAGCCACCACGACGGCGGTGACTGGCTTGGTGAGGACCCACGCCTGAAGCTTCTCCAGTAAACCCTGAGGCCGTTCGCCGCCGGCAGCCAGCCGCCATCCGCCGTCTAGTCTGCCGCGGCGGTCCATCGCCCGTTCCATGGGAATCGTGGCATACGGGACGAAGGCCGCGGCCAGAGCCAGCGTGCCCTGGCCGAGGGACCATTTCTGGTTCACCCAGGTGAAGCAGGTGCTGGTCACATAGCAGAGGAACACGAAGCCGTGCAGGCCGCCGCCGATACTCACTCCGAGTTCGGTGGTGTGGGTGCCGTATTTCAGCACCAGACCGGCCAGAAGCAGGGTCCAGGTGACAGCCTCTGCTAAAGCGACGGTCCGGAACAGGGTGCGCGGAGACACATGCGGTCCTTGGGTTGGGGAAGTGGATCCCTCCCAAGTTACCGTCCGGGGGTCGCTGCGGCTGAATCCTCGGGCTGGAATGGTTGCATGGTTACTTCGCCGTCATGCACGACGACGCACGTTGACTCCGGCACTTCCTGCCAGGCTCCCTGCAGATCCCCCAAAGGTTCAGAAACTACGATCCGCGCGTCATCGGAGACATGTTCAAGCAAGACGTTATCGGGATACTGGGCCCGGAGAGTCGAGACGTCCGTGCTGTGGAACAAGGACCGAGAACGGCCTTCGCTGGAGTAGCGGAAGGCCCACGTCGCCTCGCCATTGGTTGTGGCCACCGTCATCTGCAGCGGGTGCTCGATGCCGTGGCTTTCGCCGACGCTTTCGATAAGTCCAACCGCAGCAGCGACCGCTGCGGGCGGGTTCTGCTCCAAGCCGAAAGTGAGGGCGAGCATGAAGAATACTTCGGAGTCAGTTGAGCCTTCGATCAGGGGAAAGAGGCCGGGCTCCACGGCCAGCGCCAGGTCACGCCTGACTGCCAAAAAGTCCCTGATGAGCCCGTTGTGCATCCACAGCCAACGCCCGTGGCGAAACGGATGGCAGTTCGTCTGCTGCACGGCCGTGCCGGTGGTGGCACGGATGTGCGCAAACACGCGGCCAGCGGACGCCTGAGACGAGAGTTCCTGCAAATTACGATCGTGCCAGGCGGGCTCCGTGCTGCGGAAGACGCCCGGCGTGGGCAAGGTGCCGTACCAGCCCACGCCGAAGCCGTCCCCATTGGTCGTTTCGGCTCCCAGTCGTGAGTGCTTGCTCTGCATCACGAGCGAATTGGCAGGTTTAAACAAAAGCTCGTCCAAGCGCATGGGCGATCCCGAATACGCTAGCCAGCGGCACATGGGCTACCTCCTCAGGGCGCGCGTCAGGTCAGGGCCGGCGTCAGGCCAGGACGCGGGTCTTGATCTTCGCGTAGTCACTTTCCGTGATGGTTCCGGAGTCCAAAAGCGCTTTAGCCTTCGAAATTTCCTCGCTTGGACTGGTCTGGGCGACATTACGGATGTACGACTCGGTGTACTCCTGATTGAGGCGGGCGCGCTCGGCTGAACGCTCCGTCATGCCGGAACCCCTGGCGATGAGATAGATCAAGGCCGTCAGGAACGGTACGAAGATCAAGAAAATCATCCAGACTGCCTTGAGCCAGCCGTTGAGAGTGTTGTCGCGGAAAATATCGCCAATGATCATGAACACCGCGATCAAGTAGGTCGTGAATGCGAACACCCAAACAAACCACCAGATGATGCTCCAGAAGTTCTCCCAGAAGTCCATCGGAAATCCTATTCGTTATGTTGGTCCATGACCGTGGATATCGCGGCCCGGGATGATTCCACACAATCGCAACTCCGCGGGCTTATCCAGGGGCTGCGAGACTGCCCTCTTCTCGGCCACCGTCGGAGGCTCGTGAAAAGTGAGCCTCCGATAGGTAGAGCCAGTATCGTGCGGCTTTCAGAGCCGGCGCCTCATCCGGCAAGGGTGAGATTCCCGGGCTGGTTCATAGCCTTTTCGGAACCTTCGGCGGCGGCGATATTCTCCCTTGTGCCGGCCCGCGAGGCTTGGGAAACTCAAGGCGGATGTACTGCAGACCGCTGAATCCACGCCACGCTTTTCGGAAGCCGGGACAATGGCCACAAACCATGCTGATGACCACTCACTAGCAGATGACGGCTTCATGGCATCGTCTGTGGACGGGCGCTCCTTTAGCTTCCAGGGCGAGGGCCGAGAACGGCTTGATATTGGTTCGCTGGTTTCCCTCGACGTGCCGGACCGACTGCCGATGATGGGCCAGATCCATCAGCTCCGGCTGGGGAAAAGCGGCGTCATGAGCGGCTCGGGGAGGATCATCGGATCCTTCAGTTCCGAAGGGATGGCCACAGCGGGCCCCGCCGTGGGGTTTCGTGGGGCGGGGATGGCCGCCGCCGACAGGGGCTTGGTCGAGCTGCTCCATTCTTCCTCCGGCGCCTTGTTGGAGGTTGGTACTCTCACGAACACGGACCACTTCGACGCACGGTTGATTCCGAAAAAATTCAACCGCCATACGTTTTGGTGCGGACAAAGCGGGTCAGGAAAGACCTACGCCTTGGGTGTTGTCCTTGAAGAGATACTGCTGCGGACAGGGCTGCCGATGGTGATTCTCGACCCCAACGCGGACTTCGTACTGCTGGGTGAATCGACCGACAAGGCAACAGCCGGTCCCGCGGCCCTGCTGGCCTCCAGAAACGTTCGCGTCTTGCGTCCGAATGTCGAGGGAATGGAGCCGCTGCGGGCCCGTTTTTCAACCATGTCGACCCGCTCCCAGGCGGCAGTACTGCGGCTCGACCCGTTGATTGACCGTGCGGAGTACAACGACTTCCTGCATATAGAAAACCTCATCGGCGGAGCCGAGCCGGAGGCCATCGTCGACCAACTGCGGAGGGCCCAAACACCAGGGTCCGATGCCTTGGCCTCCCGGATAGAAAACCTCAGGCTCGCCGACTGGCGGGTGTGGGCACGCCACGACGCCGCGGCTTCCGAGATCCTCGCCGACCGGCCGGACGCCACGGTGCTCGATCTGGGCGGGTTCGATTTCGCCGAAGAGTCCCTGGTGGTGGTTCTGTCCGTCCTCGACAGTCTCTGGGAGGCGCGGGATGCTCGGGAGCCGCTGCTCATCGTGATCGATGAGGCCCACAATCTCTGCTCCTCCGAGCCTGGCAGTCCCTTGCAACGAGCCGTACGCGAACGAATCGTCCAAATTGCCGCCGAAGGGCGGAAATTTGGTTTGTGGCTGCTTTTGTCCACCCAGCGGCCGTCCAAGCTCGATCCGGACATCATCTCGCAATGCGACAATTTGGCCCTCATGAAGATGAGCTCGCCGAGCGATCTGGACGGACTGGCGTCCACCTTCGGGTTCGTCCCCCGGGCATTCCTTGAGCTATCGCCGTTCTTTCGGCAGGGCGAGGCACTCTTTGCCGGCGGGTTCGTTCCGGCGCCGGGTCTGGTGACGGTGCGGACGCGATTGACGCGGGAGGGTGGATCCGACGTAGGTGTGCCGATGAGGCAAATGCCCAGGTAGTTCCGCCGTGCGTGCACACCGGGCAATTTTGCATGGTGTGCAAGTTTGGTTCTAAGCTGTGGGGGTGAGCGCAGACAGCGGGGCCCCTGTGGAGGGGCGGCGCGAAAAGAACAAGGTGGCAACCCGCGCAGCCATCACTGCCGCGGCGTTGCGGCTCGCCCGGGAGCACGGGCCCGGCGGCTTTACCGTTGACCAGTTGGCCGTCGAGGCGGAAGTCTCGCGCCGGACCTTCTTCAATTACTTTCCGTCCATCGAGGCCGCGGTCACGCTGCCGGTGGAGGAATTCCTGGAGGAGTCTTTCGCGAGGCTCGACGAGCGCTCCGCCGACGAACCGATCATGGACGCCGTGCTCGCCACATTGGGCGGCGATATCAGCCAGGAACGGCTGGCGCTGCTCTGCGAGATCTACCAAATGGGTGCCGACGACGCGCAGCTTGAACGCATGCAGCTGCAGATCTGGCGCCACGCCCAGCAGTCGCTCGAAGACGGGCTGCGCCACCGGCTGCCGGAGAGCGCCGGCGAACTGACGGTCACCGCGCTCGCCGGATCGCTGATTGCCTGCGCCCAGGCCGCCATGCGGATGGCAGCCACCCAGACTCCCGACGGCGAGGCGCCTGGTCCGTCGGCCTTCCGGCAGCAACTGCTGGAGAGCCTCGACCTGCTGCGTACCGGCTTCAACATCAACCACAAGGACTAATCGGATGGCTTCACTGCTCTACAGACTCGGCAAGCTGGCCGCGCGCAAGCGCTGGTGGTTTGTCTCTGCGTGGCTGGTGGTCATGGTGGCCGTCGGCGGTTCCGTCGCAGCCTTCATGGGCACGCTGTCCAACAGCTTTACCATTCCGGGCACCCCCGCCCAGGCGGTGGCGGATGAGCTGCAGGAGAAACTGCCGGACGCCTCCGGCGGACTCGGCACCATTGTGTTCACGACGGCGGACGGCACGGCATTCACGGCCAAGCAGGAGGATGCCATTGCCCAGATCTCCGCTGGCCTGACGGATCTGGACGCCGTCAAACGCGCCACAGATCCGGTGGACCTGCAGGCTTCCCTGGACACCGCACCGGAGAAAATTGCCGACGGCGAAGAGAAACTGGAAGCCGCGGCGCAGAAGCTCGACGACGGCCGGGCCGAACTGGATGCGGGCAAGGCGCAGTTGGAGCCGGGGCTGCAGCAGGTGCAGGTCGCCGAGGCGCAGATCGAGCAGCTTGAGGCCGCCGGCCAAACCGCTATGGCCGAGCAGGCCCGTGCCCAGCTGGAGCCGCAGCGGGCCCAACTGGAAGCGGCGCAGGCGCAGTTGGATAAAGCCGAACAGCGGCTGGAAGACGGCCGGGCAGAGTATGAATCAGGCGTTGCCGATCTAGAAGCGGCCAAGCTGCAACAGCAGTCATCGGAGGGACTGAGGTTCGTCTCCGAGGACGGTTCGGCCGCCTTCGTCCAGGTCCAGTTCGAACAGGACATGATGTCGGTCTCCAAGGAGGACCGCGAACAGGTCCAGCAAGTCACCGAAGCCGGCCTGGTTTCCGGCCTTCAGGCGGAGTACAGCAAGGACATCGTCGAAGATATCTCCAGCCTGTTCGGTGCAGCCGAGGTCATCGGTATTGCCGTGGCCGCCGCGGTGCTGGTGCTGATGCTCGGCACGCTGCTGGCTGCCGGGCTGCCGCTGCTGATGGCGCTGGTCGGCGTCGGCGTGGGCGTGGGCGGCACCATGGCCCTGAGCGGTGTAGTCGAGATGAGCTCCGTTTCGCCGGTACTGGCGCTCATGTTGGGGCTGGCCGTGGGCATCGACTACTCGCTGTTCATCGTCAACCGCCACCGCACCCAGTTGCTGTCCGGCGTGCCGCTGATCGAGTCCATCGGCCGTGCCACCGGAACCTCCGGCAATGCGGTGCTCTTCGCCGGGCTCACGGTGATCATCGCGCTCGCCGCGCTGGCGGTGCCGGGCATCCCGTTCCTGACCGTGCTGGGACTGGCCGGAGCCGCAACGGTGGCCGTCGCCGTCGTCGTTGCTTTGACCTTGACCCCGGCGCTGCTGGCCGTCATTGGCAGGCGGATTCTGTCCAAGCGGGCGTGGGCCAAGGCCGGGCTGACCGGACCGGTGGCCGCCGATGCGCAGGGTTCCGCGCCGGGACACGAATTCCACAACGATCCAAAGCGCAGCTGGGGCAAGTCGGTCACCAAGCACCCGTGGCTGGCGCTGATCGCGGGCGTGGCCGTGCTGGGCGTGATGGCGGTGCCGGCTGCCGAGCTGCGGCTGGGTTTGCCGGACGGCAACTCCGAGCCGGCGGACTCGACGGCCTACCGCTCCTACACCCAGCTGGGTGAAAACTTCGGCGAAGGCATCAACGGTCCGCTGATCGTGGTGGCCGACCTGCCGGCCGGACTGGAGGGGGCCGAGACGGACGAGACCCTGCTGCAGCTCTCGCAGGAACTGCGCGCCATGGATCACGTGTCCGCCGCCGTTCCGACCGGAACCAGCGAAGACGGCCGCACCGCGGTGCTGCAGGTCATTCCGGAGGAAGGCCCGGCCGCAGAGAGCACCGAGGATCTGGTCCACAACCTGCGGGCGGAGACGGACACACTCGAGGAGAGCACCGGCGTCGGGATTTCCGTCACCGGCCAGCCGCCGATGCAAATCGATGTGTCCAACAAGCTGGCCGACGCCATGCCGGCCTACCTGGCTATTGTCATCGGACTCTCGCTGATCTTGCTGCTGCTGGTCTTCCGTTCCATCTTGGTGCCGCTGCTGGCCACCGCCGGTTTCTTGCTCTCGCTCGGTGCCAGCTTCGGCGCCGTCGTGGCGATCTACCAGTGGGGCTGGCTGGGCAACCTGTTCGATGTGCATGACCCGGGGCCCATCCTGAGCTTCCTGCCCATGATCATGATCGGGGTGCTCTTCGGACTGGCGATGGACTACCAGATGTTCCTGGTCTCCGGCATGCGCGAATCCTATGCACACGGCGAAGACGCCAGGGCCGCCGTGGTCAGCGGCTTCAACCACGGTGCCAAGGTGGTTACGGCCGCGGCCATCATCATGGTCTCTGTTTTCGCCGGGTTCATCTTCTCCCACCTGACCATGGTCCGGCCGATCGGCTTCGCGCTGGCATTGGGCGTGCTGCTGGATGCGTTCGTGGTGCGCATGACGCTGATTCCGGCGGCCATGCACCTGTTCGGCAAGGCCGCCTGGTGGATGCCCCGGTGGCTGGACAAGATCCTGCTGAACGTGGATGTGGAAGGCGCTCAGCTGGTTCAGCAGGTGGACAAGCCCGAGCAAGCCCTGGCTCAGGCGGCCGGGATTCGCTAGGAAACGCGGACCGGAAGCCTCGGTGGCCGGCACCATTCCTCAGGGAAGGTGCCGGCCGCCTGCGATGCGGAACGATTCATCGAGCAGTTCCTCGAGCTCGGCCGGTGAAACCTTCGCCAAATGCAGGAGCACCAGTTGCGGCGACCGCTCATGGTGCGGCGTCCAGAAGAAAACGTCCGGGTCCGTGCCGGCCAGCGCCTCGCGTTCCTCGGTCTTGACGGTCAGCACGCCCGGCTCCCAGATGCGGGCCATGAGCGTTTTCGCGAACCACGCCGGCCGGCCCCAGCTGGGCCGTTCCGTGACACCGGGCAGGGCCAGGCAGAGGCGGCGCGCATCGTCTTCGGTGGGCATGCAGCTACCTTGCCACCGCCGCGCACACCGGCGCCAGCGCCGCTGGTCAGCTCCGGCCGCCGCCCGCGCCTTCGGTGCTGGCTCCGCCCTCGGTACCGTCTTCGTCTCCCGGCGTGGGCTTGTCGCCGGGGATAGGCGCAGGGGCCGGCGCTTGCTGTTGCCGCTCCTGTTCGATCCGCGCCTCGTAGCGGCCCGGGGCGAAGATTTCCTCCATAGCGCCGAACATGCCGGAGAGCCCCGAAGACCCGGGGCCGCCATGCCACGGCCGGGACGCCATGGCAACGGTCGCGGCGATAATCAATGCCACCAGACCCAGGGCGACCAGCCCGCCGATAAAGTCCATGGGGCGATTATCCTCCCGGGATGTACGATCCGGCCGACGAGGATCAGCAAGCGAGGAATAGCCGGAGAGGCTCCGGCCGATCAGGATCCCTCAGCCGGCGTTCGGATGCCGAGCGGGCCGGGTTGTCTGGCGCAGGACAACCGCCGCGATCGCCGTCCCCAGGGCGGGCAGGTAGAACCAGCCAACACTTGCCATGCCCAGGACGATGAACCCAAACAACAAGGCGCTGCAGATGATGCCCGCCAGCCAGGCCGCGCGTCCGGGAACCAGAAGCGGAATCAGTGTCAGCACCAGCGGAACAGCCAGAGGAATGAGGATGGCAGCTGGATGGGTCTGGAGCAGCGTGAGCGATTCGATGGTGCGTTCGGGCTCGGCTCCGGGGGAGCCGGACACTGTCTCCTGCACGACCGTGGGCAGGAGCAGGGCTGCGGCGCCGGCTGCCAAGGCCAGTATGCAGGCCGCAAACTGGAGCACGGTCGCGACCCTTGAAGGTGGACCGCTCGCACCCGGTGCCCGCTCCATCTCAGTTCCAGCGGTATCCGTGGGCCTGTTCGTAGGCCTCGAGCAGCCGGTGGGCCACGTGGCCGGAGGTGATCAGCGGGTGGATCATGAAGGCCCGCAGTGCGGCGGCCCGTTCGCCCTGTCCGCCGCGGATGACCTCCTGCTCCACCGCTTTAATTTGGGTCATCAAGCCGGCTTGGTGCAGGGTCAGCGGTTTCACCGGCAGGGCACGGGCGCCGTCCGCATCGACCACCGACGGCACTTCGATGACGGCGTCCTCCGGCAGCTGCGGGATGGTCCCGGCATTGCGGACGTTGAGGATCTGCTCGCTGCGCTCGCCGGTGAGCAGGGCACGCATCACGTCCAGGGCAACGTGTTCGTAGCCGCCGGCCGCGCGGTCCTCCTCATCGCGGGAAACGCCGATCTCGCGGGCCTCGGACAGATAGCTTTCCTCACGGCGCCGCAGGGCGTCCTCCCACTCCGCGTACGGAGTCCCGGAGGTCTGCAGCCTGCCGTACAACTCCTGCTGCAGTTCGTGGATCGACTCGCCGCGGGTTTGGGCGGCGCCGGCCAGCGCCATGGTGGCTTCGCGGCGGAAGTAGTAATAGAACAGGTAGGCATTCGGGATGACGCCCAAGACCTGCAATTCCCGGGTCCCGAAGATGCGGCCCTCTTCAAACGACTGCAGCCGCGCTGGGTCGGCGAGCAACTCCGGCAGGCGATCCCCGCCGTCGTGCTCCAATCCGCGCAGCCAACCCAAATGGTTCAGGCCCACATAGTCCACGCCCGCCAATGAGCCGCGGCGCAACGGGGCGCCGGCGGCGTTGGCGGAACGCCGCACCAGCCCGAGGGGCGTGTCGCAGATGCCGATCACCCGGTGGCCGAGCACCGGCAGCACGGCTTCGGTGACCAGCCCGGCGGGATTGGTGAAGTTGATCAGCCAGGCATCGGGGCTCAGCTCGCGCAGCCGCCGGGCGATGTCCAGGGCGGCAGGGACAGCGCGCAGGCCGCAGGCAATGCCTGCCGCGCCGGTGGTCTCCTGGCCCAGCAGGTTCAGCCGGCTGGCAATGCGCTCGTCCTGGGTCCTGCCCTGCGTGCCGCCGGGACGAATGGCTGAGAAGACGATGTCGGCCCCGGCCAACGCGTCATCGAGGTTGCGCGCGCAGTCAATGTCCGGCGGCCGGACGCCTCCGGGCAGCGGAGCATCCGCCAGCACCCGGGCGATCGCCTGTTGCCTGGCGGGGTCCACGTCGTGGAGCACCAGTCGGTCCACCAACCCCGCCGCCGGACCTTCGGCCAGCGCACGGTAGATCAGCGGCACGCGGAACCCGCCGCCGCCCAGAATGGCAAGTGTTGCCACTGCTTCCCCCGAACATTGACATTGGATGACAATCGGCGGACCCGAGCCCGGGACGCGCCCCTTGCTTGTATTCTGCCAGCTAGGGCAAACCATGCATCCTCGCCGTGAACTCGCGCGCCGGCCGAAGAGTCCTGCCGGCGCGTCGCATGCGGTGCCTTTGCTCCGCGTAACCCTTCAGCTGGAAGCAAGCTTCGGATGGGAGAATGGATCTGTGAGCTCTACAACGTCACCGCTGCCCTATGACCGCCAAGCCGTCATCAACCTGGACGCGATCCGCGCAAACGTGCGGCACCTGCGCGAGATCGCAGCCCCCGCCCGCGTGATGGCCGTGGTCAAGGCGGACGCCTACGGCCACGGTGCCATTCCCGTGGCCCGCGCCGCGCTGGAAGCCGGTGCCGGCTGGCTGGGCGTGGCCCACTTCACCGAGGGACTGGCACTGCGCGAAGCGGGCATCGACGCACCCATCCTGGCCTGGCTGCACACCCCGGACACTGACTTCGCCGCCGGCATTGAGGCGGGAATCGACGTCGGTGTTTCCGGATGGGAGCTGGAACCTGTGGTCAAGGCCGCCCGGCAGCTGGAACGTCCGGCGCGCGTGCACCTGAAGATCGACACCGGCCTGGGCCGCAATGGCTGTCCGCCGGCACTTTGGGAGGACCTGGTCAACCGGGCCGTGGAGTATCAGGAACTGGGGCTGCTGCGCGTGGTAGGGGTGTTCTCCCACCTGGCCGTCGCCGACGAACCGCACCGGCCCGAGACGGACGAGCAGGTGGACCGCTTCCGGGAGGCGGTGGCCGTGGCAGAAAACGCCGGGCTGGACCTGGAAGTCCGGCATCTGGCGAACACTCCCGGCACGCTCAGCCGCCCGGATGCGCACTTCGACCTGGTCCGCGTGGGGCTGGGCATCTACGGGCTGTCGCCCTTTGAAGCGCAGACCCCCGAGGAACTGGGGCTGGTGCCGGCCATGACGCTGCGCGCCCGGGTGGCCAATTGCAAGCACGTGCCGGCCGGCCAGGGCGTCTCCTACGGGCTGAACTACCTGACCACCGAGCCAACCACGCTCGTCCTGGTGCCGCTGGGCTATGCAGACGGCATCCCGCGCAGCGCCTCCGGCGTGCAGGTGGCCATCGCGGGACAGCGCTATGACGTGGTGGGCAGGGTGGCCATGGACCAGTTCGTGGTGGATTTGAGGACCAACGACGTCGGTGACCTCACGGGTGAGGAAGTGATCCTCTTCGGCCCGGGCCCGGATGTTCCCGATGCCCAGGACTGGGCGGCCGGCGCGGACACCATCAACTACGAGATTGTCACCCGCGTGAGTCCGCGCGTCCCGCGCTACTACACCGGAACCGCCGAGGAAGACGACGACGGCGCGGAAGCCGTCGCTGCGTCGGAACCGGCGGGGCTCACCGCCTCCGCGGCGGAGCAGGCCGCCGCGGCCGCCCAAGTCCGCGCCGCGTTGGCCACGGCGGAGGACCGGAACACGGACAGCGCCGGGGACACCGGCGCGGTGCTGGCATGATCGGCGGCATGACGGGCGCTGGCATGACCGGCGCCACGGCGGGTGCTGGCATGACGGGCGGGGCGGGCCAGCCAGGCGCGGCAGACGTGGCCCGGGAGCAGCAGCTCACGCCGGTGTGGGAGCGCGAGTTCCACGTCTCCTCCGCGGAGGAGACGCAGGCGCTCGCTGCCCGGCTGGGCAGGATACTGCGGGCCGGCGACCTGGTGGTGCTCAGCGGAGAGTTGGGCGCGGGGAAAACCACTTTCACCCAGGGCCTGGGGGAGGGACTCGGCGTTCGGCCGGGCATCATTTCACCCACGTTCGTCCTGGTGCGCAGCCATCCGAGCATGAACGGCGGCCCGGACCTGGTCCACGTGGACGCGTACCGACTGGAGTCCGAGGGCGAGATCGACGACATCGACCTGGAGAACACCATGGACGAGGCCGTGACGGTTGTTGAGTGGGGCCGCGGCCGCGTGGAGCACCTCTCCGACAGCTGGCTGGACATTTCGCTGGTCCGGCCCACCGGGGCGGACCTGGTGAACCGCCCGGCCGAAAGCGCCACGCCGGCGGCGGCGGCCGGCGGCGGCCCCGCGTCCGGCTCTGTGGCCGGAACGGCAAAGGGCGCCGCGGGCACGCAGGCGAGCCCCGGCGTCGTGCTGGATTTTGAAGAGCCCGACGACGGCGAGCCCCGGCTGATCCGGATGGCCGCCTACGGGCCGCGCTGGGCCGCGTACATCTTCGCCTGACGCCTTAGGGTTGCCCTGCACGATTTACCGCAGTGGGAGGCGCTGCAGGCGCACTCGGTCTTCACGGCCCCCCGGCACAGGTCCATAATCGAGGGCGAGAGCAGACCCGCGAGGAGGCCAACCATGGACACTGCGCTAACCCCGTACCTGGGATTCCGCGACCAGGCCAAAGAAGCCATGACCTTTTACCAGTCGGTGTTCGGCGGTGAGTTGACGCTGAACACCTTCGGCGACTTCCACGCCAGCGACGACCCGGCCGAAATCGACAAGATCATGCACTCGCAGCTGGCCACCGAGCGCGGCCTGGTGCTGATGGCCGCGGACACACCGAACAGCATGGACTACACGCCCGGTTCCAGCCACTCGCTCTCGCTCAGCGGCGACAACGAGGCCGAACTGCGCGGCTACTGGGACAAGCTGATCGACGGCGCCAACGTCACCGAACCGCTGCAGCAGGCGCCCTGGGGCGACACCTTCGGCATGTGCACCGACAAGTTCGGCGTCCAGTGGATGGTGAATATCGCCGGGCCACCGCCGTCCTGACCGGTCCCCAAGCGCGGCCCCCACGGGGCGCCGGGGCCGCTGCGAGGGGCCGCGGTAGACCTCAAGTAAAATTGATGCGTGCTGATCCTCTCCATTGATACCTCCGCCATCGCCAGCGCCGCGCTGCTGACCGGACAAGGAGAGACCCTGGCCGCCTTCGCCACCGAGGACACGCGCAGCCACGCGGAAGTGCTGGCGCCCGGAATCGGCAAGATCATGACGACGGCGGACGTCACCGGCGCAGACCTCGACGCCCTGGTGGTGGGCGTGGGCCCGGGACCGTTCACGGGCTTGCGCTCCGGCATTGCCACCGCACGGTCGCTGGCCTTCGCCTGGGGCAAGCCGCTGCACGGCGTGATGAGCCTGGATGCCATCGCCGTGGACGCCGCCTTGGATGCATGGCGGGCAGGCGTGGACGAGTTCGTGGTGGCCACCGACGCCCGGCGCAAGGAAGTGTACTGGGCCCGCTACCGCAGTACCGGCGGCACGCATGAACTGCTGGACGGCCCGCATGTCAGCGCACCGTCCGAGGTCCCGGACCTGCCGGCCTACGGCATGGGCGCCGGGCTGTACCCGGAGCAGCTGCGCGGCGTCACCGAGTACAGCGGCACGCAGCCCACGGCCGAGGCGCTGGGCCGCACCGCCGTCGTCAAGCTGGAAAAGGGGCTGGGCCTGCTGGAGACCGCGCCGCTGTACCTGCGCGAATCCGACGCGAAGGTCCCCGGGCCGCGGAAGCGAGCACTGTGACCGCCGGGGCGCAGCCCGCGGGCCGCATCAGGGCGATGACCGAGGCCGATGTGCCGGCGGTGGACGCGCTGGAGCAGAAATTGTTTCCGGCCGATGCCTGGCCCACCGAAATGTTCTACGAGGAACTCGCACAGGACACCCGCAGCTACTACGTGGCCGTGGATGCGCTCGGCGAGGTGATCGGCTATGCCGGCCTGATGTGCGTGCGGCCGATCGCCGATGTGCAGACCATCGCCGTGGTGCCCGAGCGCGAGGGGCAGGGGATCGGCAGCAGGCTGCTGACCCTGCTGATCGAGCAGGCCGCGGAGCAGCAGGCGGAGGACGTCCTGCTCGAAGTGCGTGCGGACAATCCGCGGGCGCAGCGGCTCTACCGCTGGTTCGGCTTCGAACAGATCCACGTGCGGCCCCGCTACTACCGCGGCGGAACCGACGCGCTGATCATGCGGCTGAAGCTCAAGGACTGGGCCGGCCTGCCCGGTGCTGGCCGGGACGCGGCAGCGGCGGGCAGACCAGACGACCAACCGGAAACGACGGAGGAGACCCGATGAACCGCACCGAGCCGCTGGTCGTGGGGATCGAATCCTCCTGCGATGAAACCGGTGTCGGCATCGTCCGCGGCGACACCCTGCTGGCCAACACCGTTTCTTCCTCGATGGACGAGCACGTTCGCTTCGGCGGGGTGATCCCGGAGATCGCCTCGCGCGCCCACCTGGACGCGTTCATCCCCACGCTGGAGCAGGCGCTGGACACCGCCGGCGTCAGCTTGGACGAGGTGGACGCGCTTGCCGTGACCTCCGGGCCCGGGCTGGCCGGTGCCCTGATGGTGGGGGTCTGCGCAGCCAAGGCGCTCTCGCTGGCCACCGGCAAGCCGCTGTACGCGATCAACCATCTGGTGGCCCACGTGGGCGTCGGCGTGCTGGACGGGGGAGTGCTGCCGGAGAACCTGGGCGCGCTGCTGGTGTCCGGCGGACACACCGAGATCCTGCGCGTGCGCTCCCTGACCGACGACGTGGAACTGCTCGGCTCCACCATCGACGACGCGGCCGGCGAAGCCTACGACAAGGTGGCCCGCATCCTCGGCCTGGGTTATCCCGGCGGTCCGGCCATCGACAAGCTGGCCCGCGAGGGTGATCCGAGGCGGATCCGCTTCCCGCGCGGGCTGAGCCAGCCCAAGTACATGGGGTCGGCGGAGGCGCCGGGGCCGCACCGCTACGACTGGTCGTTCTCCGGCCTGAAGACGGCTGTGGCCCGCTGCGTAGAGCAGTTCGAGGCCGCGGGCGAGCCGCTTCCGGTGGCCGACATTGCGGCGTCCTTCCAGGAGGCGGTGGCGGACGTCATTACCGCCAAGGCCATGCTGGCCTGTACCGAGCACGGCATCAACAACCTGCTGCTGGGCGGCGGCGTGGCAGCGAACTCGAGGCTGCGCGCGCTAACCGAAGAGCGCTGTGCCGAACACGGTATCTCGCTGCGGGTACCGCCGGTGTCCCTGTGCACCGACAACGGGGCCATGGTCGCCGCGCTCGGCGCCCAGGTGGTGATGGCAGGCGGCCAGCCGTCCGGAATCGAGTTCGCGCCGGATTCCTCCATGCCGGTCACCAGCGTGCACCTGTAAGCAGGGGCGGCCGCCGGCTGTCCGTCCGGGGTTAAGCGCTACCGCGAAGCTGACCGACCGCATCCAGCACGACGGCGCGCAGGTCGCCGTCGTGCTCTGCAGCCACCCGGCGCTGGCGCTGGTAGCCGGCACCGGCGTCGATGATTTTCTCCACGTCTGCCAGCTCCTGGCTGCAGCCAAGCTTCTGCGCCACCGGTTCCAACCGGTTCAGCACATGCTCGCGCAGGTGCTCGGTGACCGGCATTTCCTTGCCGGCGGCGTTGAGGATGATGATGGCGTCCATGCCGTAGCGGGCGGCGCGCCACTTGTTCTCCTGCACGTGCCACGGGGGCATGGTAGGGATGGCCCAGCCGTTGTCCAAAGCGGTGGAAAACTCGTCCACCAGGCACTGGGTGAGCGCGGCGACGGCGCCGACGTCCTGCAGCGTGGACAGCCCGTCGCAGACCCGCATTTCAATGGTGCCCAGCGCCGGAACCGGCCGGATGTCCCAGCGGATCTCGCTGATCGTGTCGATCACCCCGGTGGTGAACATGTCCTGGACGTAGTCCTCGTACAGCGCCCAGCTGGGGAACTGGAAGGGGAGCCCGGCGGTGGGCAGCTGCTGGAACATCAGCGCGCGCTGCGAGGCATACCCGGTGTCCTCCCCGGCCCAGAAGGGGGAGGACGCGGAGAGGGCCTGGAAGTGCGGGAAATAGTTGAGCAATCCGTCCAGCACCGGCAGGGCCTTGTCCCGGTGGTCCAGGCCAACGTGCACATGCACGCCGTAAATTACCATCTGATGGCCCCACCATTGGGTCCGGTCGATCAGCTTGGCGTAGCGAGCTTTGTCCGTCACCGGCTGCGACCGCGGGGCGGCGAACGGATGGCTGCCGGCGCAGAAAAGCTCCACGCCCATTGGATCGGTGACGTCGCGGACCGCTGTCAAGGCGCTGCTCAGGTCGGCCTTGGCCTCGCTGACGGTGTGGCAGATACCGGTGACGAGCTCCACGGTGTTCAGCAACAGCTCCTGCTTCACATGCGGGTGCTCGTCGTCGTCTTTCAGCTCAGGATGGCCGGCACGGACAGCGTCCAGCACCTGCTCGGCCACGGAGACCAGCTCGCCGGTTTGTGCGTCCACCAGTGCCAGCTCCCACTCGACCCCCAAGGAGGATTGGGCGGACTGGGCAAAATCGATGTTCAAACGCTGCTCCGTATCTGGCGGTACCGGCTGCCGCCGGAGATGCACGTCTCGCGCAGAACGGGCGGCGACACTGAACTGATTCTAATGCGTCAGGGCCTAGCCGCGCGCTCACGGCTGCGGCCGCCGGCGGCAGGTACAGGCTCGACGACGATCGCCACCCGGTCCTCACCGATCCGGGTCAGCACCAGTGTGGCCTTGTTCGGTCCCTTGCCGGAACCGGTCAGCAGGGTTTTGCGCAACTCGTCCGGGGTGACCGAGGTGCCGCGCTTCTTGATCTCCAGCGTGCCGATCCGGTTGGCCTTGACCCACGCCTTGAGCTTCTTGACGTTATAGGGCTTGACCTCCAGCACTTTGTACGCGCGGCCAAACGGGGTTTCCTGCAGCCGCGGCGCACAGATGTAGGCAATGTGCTCATCCAGCAGGTGCCCACCCAGGCCGCGGGCCAGGTCGGCGACCAGTCCCGCGCGGATTACTGCGCCGTCGGGTTCGTATAGGTAGCCCTCGGCCGGCCCGGTCTGCACGTCCTGCTGCGCCGGATCGAAGCTGATAGCACTGGTCAGTTCGGCGGTGCCGCCGGCACCAATCACCAACGCTGCACGCCGCACGCCGGGGCGCGCCAGCGAGTTGAACCACAGGGCAGCCTCGGTCACGTCCCCGTTGACGGAAACCCATTGGACCTCGCAGTTCTCCGGCACCGCGTCATGGGGGATGCCCGGCCCCATCTTGACTCCTACCGGCAGGCCCCGGTTGGCGAGTTCCTCCACAAAGGACAGCGGCGGCGAGAACGCCTCCGGATCGAAGATCCGGGTGGTGCCCGACGTCGTCGTGGTCCGCCGTGCCGGATCCAGCCACACGCCGTCGATCCCGGTCAAGTCCACGTCTTCGGCTTCCGCGTTGACCACGGTCGCCTCCGGCCACGGCATCAGATTGATGGTGGCCACTGCGGCGGTGGTCTCATCACGTTCGACGGCGGTGACCCTGCGGTCCAGGGTGGCCAAGGCCATGGAGTCCGCGCCGATTCCGCAGCCGAGGTCCGCGACGTGTTCCACCCCGGCAGCCTGGAAGCGCTGGGCGTGCAGGGCCGCGATGTTCAGCCGGGTGGCCTGTTCCAGCCCTGCCGGTGTGAAGAGCATCTTCTCCGCGAACGGGCCGAATTTTGCCTCGGCCTTGGCCCGCAGGCGCGATTGCGTCATCGCGGCGGAGACCAGTTCGGGGGAATGGCCGGCCTTGCGCAGTTCGGTTCCGGAGTGCAGGCTCTGGGCCTCGGAGTACGGGCCGAGCGAGTTCAGCAGCTCCCAGCCTTCCGGGGTCAGAATCGGGGCGATGCTTTCGGCGTGGGTCTCGGATGCCATGGTTTCAAGCCTAGTGCAGCCGATTCAATCCAGCGCACGGCCCTTGTTCGTGCCGACGGCCGGCCATGGGTAGTTCTCCCCATGGCCGAATGAACGGGAAATCCGTAGGATCAGAAGGAAGCTTACTGTGAAGGAGGCCCGGATTATGTCAGCACCCTGTGACTGGAGTGACATCGATACGGACGCTTGCCAGGCGGAAATTGAAGCGGAACTGGGCGAGTTGATCGCGGCCAGCAATCGTGTCCACCGCGGATGGCAGGCCCTGTGGGAAGAGGTCGCCGCTCCCGCACCGGCGTGGCAGAGGGATATGCGGCGCCTGGCCTGAGGCACGCCATTCCCACCCGGACCGCACCGGCCACGCCGAAGCGCTGGCCGTGCACCGCCGCCGGCCTTAGCATGGGCGCATGATCGAATCGGCGGCAACTTTCCTGTCCGCGGGACGCTACTTCCGGGAAGTCCTGGCCAACGTGCCGTCTACTGCGTGGAACGCGCCCGGATTGGATGAGTGGACCGTCAGGACCCTGGCCGGACACACCAGCCGCGCCCTGTCCACGGTGCTGACGTACTTGGGACGTCCGGCCGAAAAGGTCCAGGTGGAATCTGCCGCCGACTATTTTCTGGCCACCGGGCTGGCCAATGATCCCCGCGTCACCGAGCGGGCCATAGCGGCGGGCAAGGAGCTGGGACCGCATCCGGTGGATATGGTGGACCGGCTGCTGGCCCAGTTGGAGAACACGCTGCCGCTGGCCGAAGACCGGATCATCGAAACGGCTGCGGGCGGGATGCGCTTCCGCGACTATCTGCCTACCAGGATCTTCGAACTTGCGGTGCACACTTTGGACCTATCCCGTGCATGCGGCTTGGTGGCCGAACTGCCCAGTGACGTAGAACTGGAAGCCGGCCGGTTGGCCATCCAGATCGCCTCCGAACGCGGGGACGGAGCGATGGTTCTGCTGGCGCTGACCGGCCGGACCATCCTGCCGGGCGATTTTTCCGTGGTGTAGTCCTGCCGAACTAGGCCCGGTTGCGGATGCCGGCGGCGGAGACCGCGCCGCCCGCGAAGAGCAGCAACGCAGCGGCCAGAGCGGCGCGGCGGAACCCCGCATAGTCCAGCATGCCGCCGGTGATGGCGCCGGCTGCGGCGATGGCCACCAGCCCGGCGATGCGCGCCACCGCGTTGTTCACTGCGGAGGCGATCCCGCTGCGTTCTGCCGTTACCGCGCCGAGCACCGCGGCGGTCAGCGGAGAGACGGTGACCGCCAGTCCCAGTCCTGCCAACAGCACGCCCGGCAGGATTTGCTGCCAGAAGGCCAGAGGCTCGTGCGCGAACATCATGAGCAGGAACCCGGCCCCTGCCAGCAGCGGGCCGGCGGCCATGAACAGGCGCGGCCCGTAGCGGCCGGAGAGCCGGCCGAACCAGGCGGCAAACGCGAGCGAGAGAACACTCATCGGCAACGTCGCCAGGCCGGCGGCGGCAGCGCTGAAGCCGGCGGCCTGCTGCAGGAAGACCGGCAGCGCGAACAGGCCCAGGGACAGGCCCGCGTAGACCCCCGCCGTGGCGAGGTTTCCGACGCCGAAGTTGCGCACGCCGAATATCTGCAGCGGCATCATCGGGTGGGGCGCTCGGTGTTCCCACCACAAAAAGAGTCCCAGACTTATCAGCCCGGCGGTCAGTGGGACCAGCACCCATGGGTCTGACCAGCCGAGCCGTTGCTGCTCGATCAGCGCGAATACGGGTCCGGCGAGGCCCGCGGCGGCAAGGCAAGCGCCCAGGACGTCGATCGGTGCCCGGGGCTCCTGCCGGGGCGGATCTGCGAGCCGGGCCATCAGCCAGAAGGTGGCGGCGATGGGCAACACGTTCACGGCAAAAACCACCCTCCAGCTCACCGTGTCCACGAGCAGGCCGCCGAAAACCGGGCCGATGATGTAAGCCGTGCCGGTCCAGCCGGTCCATACGCCGATCGCCCTGTGCTGCTCCCTGCCAGCGAAGGTCATGGTGATCAAAGCCAGCGAAGCCGGCACCAGCAGCGCCGCGCCTGCGCCTTGGACAATCCGAGCGGCCACGAGACCGGCTGCCGTCGGCGCCGCAGCGCAGGCCAGCGAAGCCGCCCCAAAGACCATGAGGCCCAGCCTCAGGATCCGGATCCTGCCGAACACGTCGGACAGGGCGCCGGCCACCAGGATCAGCGAGCCCAGGGACAGGAGGTAGCCGCCCACCACCCATTGCTGGACGGCCAGGCCTCCGCCGAGGTCGCGGTCGATGGCCGGCAGCGCCACGTTGACGACTGAGGCGTCGAGGAAGGCCACGAACGAAGCCAGAATGGCGACGAGGAGGATTCTGGCTTCCTCGGGACTCCTCCGCACAGAAGCAGGCCGCGGGTGTTCCGAGCGAGTTGGCGGACCGGGCGAAGCCATGAACCGGGATGTTACCGCGTCCGGATGCTGCTTTCACAGGCAGAGCCACCTTGGCCTTCTACACCGTCCATCGGGGGAGGGCCGTCAGTTACCCGCAGATTCCACGCCAGCGGGTTGACCACTGGTCCGGCCCCTCCGGCTGTGCCAGTCTGGGAGTGTCCGCCCGCAGAGCGAAGGAGACCACCATGGACAGCGTCGGGTTTACCCCCGCCCATGCTTTCAGCGGCTTCAGTGTCAATGACACCGCCGCCGCCAAACAGTTCTACGGAGGGATCCTGGGACTCGAGGTGGCCGAAGGCCCCATGGGCACCTTGGAACTGGGTCTTCCGGGAGGCGCCAAAGTCATGATCTACCCGAAACCGGACCACCAACCGGCCACGTTCACCATCCTGAACTTCGCCGTCGAGGACGTCGAAGCCGCGGTGGATCAACTCAACGGCCGCGGGGTGGAGACCAAGATCTACAACGATCCCGACCTGCCCACCGATGACAAGGGCATCATGCGCGGCAACGGGCCGGACATTGCGTGGTTTAAGGATCCGGCCGGGAACGTATTGGCCGTCCTGAAGCAGTGAAGGCTCGGCGGCTGCTCGCGCCCGCCGAGTATCACCCGGCCGGTCATCGCCGGCTGGGAGGTCAGGCGAAGTAGACGCCGATCCGGTTGCCTTCGATTTCCTCTATCCGGATGTCGATCTCGTAGACATCACGCAACACCTCGGGGTGCATGATCTGCGCCGGCGGCCCCTGGTGGACCAGCCGGCCGGAGCGCATCGCGATGATGCTGTCCGAGTAGCAGGAGGCGAAGTTGATGTCGTGAATGACCAGCACCACGGTCTTGCCCAGTTCGTCGGTGAGACGGCGCAGCAGCCGCATCATTTCCACCGCGTGCTTCATGTCGAGGTTGTTCAGCGGCTCGTCCAGCAGCAGGTAGTCGGTGTCCTGCGCCAGGACCATGGCGATGAAAGCGCGCTGGCGCTGGCCGCCGGAGAGCTCGTCCACAAACTTGTCCGCCATGGAGGTCAGGTCCAGGTACTCCAGGGCCTGTTCGATGTGGGCCTTGTCGTTGACCGTCGGCCGGCCGTTGTTGTGCGGGAAGCGACCGAAACCCACCAAGTCGCGGACGGTCAGGCGGACCGTCAGCTGGTTGTCCTGGCGCAGGATGGCCATCTTACGGGCCAGTTCCTTGCCCGCGGTCTTGCTGACATCGAGGCCATCGATGGTGACGGCTCCGGCATCCATCGGCAGCAGCCGGGAGACCATGGAGAGCAGCGTGGACTTGCCGGCTCCGTTGGGCCCGATGATCGACGTGATGCCGCCGTCCTTGATGTAGCAGCTGACATCGTCCACCACCGTCTGCGTGCCGTAGGTCTTGGAGACGCCGGAGACGTGGATCATTTGACGGAGCCTTTCAGCAGCAGGGCGATAAACAGCAGGCCGCCAGCGAATTCAATGACAATGCTCAGCGCGGTGTCGAAGCTGAACACCTGCTCAAGCACCAGCTGGCCGCCGACCAGTGCGATGGCGCCCAGCAGGACGGCGATAGGCAGCACGTAAGTGTGGCGGAAATGCGAGCAGAGCAGGTAGGCCAGGCTGGCCACCAGCAGGCCGAAGAAGGTAATCGGACCCACCAGCGCGGTGGAGACGGCCACCAAAACGGCGCAAACCATCAACACGGTGGTAACGGCCCGCCGGTGGTTCACGCCCAGGTTCAGTGCGGTGTCCCGTCCCAGCGCCAGCACGTCCAGCTCCCGGCGCATCCGCCACACGGGAATACTGGCGGCAGCAACCGTCACTGCCGAGACGGCAAGCAGCAAGCCGTCCACGTTGTTGAAGCTGGCGAAGAACAGGTCCTGCAGGATAATGAATTCGCTCGGATCGATCAGCCGCTGCAGCAGCGAGGAGATGCCGCGGAACATCGTGCCGAAAACGATCCCCACCAGCAGCATCAAGTGCAGGCTCTTGCCGCCGCCGGTGAACAGCCAGCGGTAGAGCAGGAAAGAGAACGCGACCATCAGCATGACTTCGATGACGAAGCGCGCCGGTGCGCCCATGCTCAGCAGCGCCTGGCCGCCAATGGCGAAGGTCAGCCCGGTCTGGATCAGCATGTACAGGGCGTCGAAACCCATGATCGACGGCGTCAGGATCCGGTTGGCGGTCACCGTCTGGAACAGCACGGTGGACACGCCTACGGCGTACGCCACCAGCAGCATCGACCCGATCTTGATGGCCCGCCGCGGAAGGATGTAGCCGAGGTTGCCGCGCAGGTCGATGGTCATGAACACGGCGACCAGGACGGCGGTGAGCAGTCCCAGCAGGATGATCCACGTCCGCGGCCGGACGGTCTTGATGGTGCGGCGCTTGTGCTGCGTCAGTGCGGCGGGCAGAACCGTGTCAGCCATTTTTGCGGGTCCTCAGCAGCAGGTACAGGAAAATGGCGCTGCCGACCGCGGAGACAATCACACCCACGGGAATCTCGTACGGGAACCGAATGGTGCGGCCAATGATGTCGCACAGCAGTACGAAGCCGGCGCCGAACACCGCCACCCACGGGACCGCGCGGCGGACGCTGTCGCCGAACACCAGCGAGACCAGGTTGGGCACCACCAGGCCCAGGAACGGAATGGCGCCGATGTTGACCACCACCACGGCGCTGATCAGCGAGACGATGATCAGCCCCAGCGTCATCACGCGGCCGTAGTTCAGGCCCAGGTTGGTGGAAAATTCCTGGCCCATGCCGGCCATGGTGAACCGGTCCGCGCACAGATATCCGACCACGGCCAGGACCGCAACGATCCAGAGCAGTTCGTAGCGGCCGCGCAGCACGCCGGAAAAGTCGCCGATCATCCAGCTGTTCAGCGACTGCAGCAGGTCGTACCGGTAGGCAAAAAAGGTGGTCACGGCCGCGATCACGCCGCCCAGCATGATGCCCACCAGCGGCACGATCAGCGTGTTGCGCAGCGGTATCCGGCGCAACACCAGCAGGAACAGCCCGGTTCCGGCAGCCGCGAATACGGTGGCCACCGACATCTTGGCCAGCAGCGTTGCGCCGGGGATTGCCACCGTGACCACCAGGATGCCCAGCGAAGCGGATTCCACGGTTCCCACGGTGGACGGCTCCACGAACTTGTTCCGCGCCATCAATTGCATGATCAGCCCGGCGATGCCCAGTGCCGCGCCGGCCAGGATCACGGACAGGGTCCGCGGCAGCCGGCTGATCCAGAAGATGTCCCAAGCGGTCTGGTCACCGGCCAGCAGCGCCGGCAGGGAGACATCGCTGACCCCCACGAACATGCTGGCACAGGCCAAAATAACGACGGCGGTGCCCGCCCAGGCGAGCTGCGCACCGGATCCCCGGGGGCGCGAATGCCGGACCGCGGCTGCAACCGGGGCCGGAGCTGGAGTGGAAATCGTGGAGGAGGCCATAGATCGGACCACCGCGCAGGCCGCCGGCAGGGAAGCCGGCGGCCCTACGGGGTGCTACTTCGTAATGGCTGCCTGGACGGCGCTGATCATCGCGTCCGTGTTGTTCAGGCCGTAGCCCACCAAGTACCAGGAGGCTGAATCCAGGTACGTGATGCTGTCGTTCTTTGCCGCTTTGGTGCCGTTGACCAGTTCATTGTCCAGAACGGCGGTGGCTGCCTCACCGGATTCGCCGACAGCCGAGTCGCGGTCGATCACGAACAGGTGGTCCGGGTTGGTTTCCGCGACGAATTCGTGGGAGATCGCCTCGCCGTGCGGTCCCTCGGACTTCACGTCGGCGGCGGGCTGCACGCCCAACACGTCGTGGACGATTCCGAAGCGGGATCCGGCGCCGTAGGCAGTCATTTCGCCGCCGCTGGTCATCAGCACCAAGCCGGTGCCGGCGTCGGCAGCTTCGGCCTTGGTGTCCTCGATCTTGGTGTCGATGGCAGAAAGCTTCTCTTCGACTTCAGCTTCCTTGCCGAAGATCTCGCCCAGAGTCGTGGAGACTTCCTGGAAACTCTCGACCGGCTCGGCGGTATCGACGCTTAGGTCGATGGTCGGGGCGATCTTGCTCAGCTCTCCGTAAGCCTCAGCGGTACGGCCGGAGATGATGATCAGATCCGGGGCGCCTTCGCTGATCGCCTCGAAATCAGGTTCCTTCATGGAACCGATCTTGGTGTAGCTGTCTTCGCCATACTGCGCCAGGGACTCGGGGTACACGGCCTCCGGGACGCCGTCCACCTCGACGCCCAGGGCGGTGAGGCTGTCCAGCACGCCCAGGTCAAAGGTGTAGACGGTCTCCGGGTTCACGGGCACGTCCGTGGTTCCCGAGGCATGCTCAACGCTGATCGTCTCTGCATCGGCGCCTGCTGCGGCATCGGTCTGCTGACCGCACGCGCTCATAGCGAGCATGGAAACGGCTGCGGTCACAACCATCAGGCCGGACTTCAGGGGCTTTTTCACTAACACTCCATCGTTCGTCAATGCCGGGCCCGAGGGAGGAGCCGGCATTAGGCAACATAAACGTTTGCTATTTGCGCGCACTGTGAAAACTATCGGGTTAGGTTAGCCTTACGCAACTTGGCCCGATGTCCGAAATGCCTCGCGGCGTCACATGGGGCTCGGCAGGCGGGTTGAATCCGCTTCTGGCTGGCACTCGCCTTGACCGAGTGCTAACCCTTCTCATAGAGTCGCAGTTAGCACTCTCCCCGTGTGGGTGCTAATACAAGGAACCGCCTGCCGGCACCGCGACGACGGCAGACATCTCCTTGGCCAAACCTATTCGTAGCTCATGAAAAGGAGAGAGCCGAGTGTCGGTCTCCATTAAGCCTCTTGAGGATCGTATTGTTGTCCAGCCGCTCGAAGCAGAGCAGACCACGGCCTCCGGCCTGGTTATCCCGGACACCGCCAAGGAAAAGCCGCAGGAAGGCAAAGTTGTCGCGATCGGCCCCGGCCGCGTCGATGACAATGGCAACCGGGTTCCCGTTGACGTAGCCGAGGGTGACGTAGTCATCTACTCGAAGTACGGCGGAACCGAGGTCAAGGTCGGCGGCGAAGAGTACCTGGTGCTCTCTGCCCGCGACGTGCTGGCCATCGTCACCAAGTAAGGCCCATCAGCTGAGTCCGGCGGCTCGGGCGCGCGCAGTCGACGCCCGCAGCCGGAACCACGGACAACCGAAATGCCCCGGCTGCCGCTGTATTGCAGCGCAGCCGGGGCATTTCGCGTGAAAGGAACAAATTCATGGCAAAGCAGTTGGAGTTCAACGACGCGGCCCGCAAGGCGCTGGAAGCCGGCGTCGACAAGCTCGCCAATACCGTCAAGGTCACTCTCGGCCCCCGCGGCCGCAATGTGGTCCTGGACAAGAAGTGGGGTGCCCCCACGATCACCAATGACGGCGTGACCATCGCCCGTGAGGTGGAGCTCGACAATCCGTATGAGAACCTTGGCGCGCAGTTGGCCAAGGAAGTCGCCACCAAGACCAACGATGTCGCCGGCGACGGCACCACGACCGCTACCGTGCTGGCCCAGGCGCTGGTCAAGGAAGGCCTGCGCAACGTGGCCGCCGGCGCCGCACCGGGAGCCCTCAAGCATGGCATTGAGGTAGCGGTCGAGGCCGTTTCCGCGCGCCTGCTGGAGAACGCCCGCGAGGTCGAGGACAAGGTGGCCGAGGTTGCCACCATCTCGGCCCAGAGCCCCGAGGTCGGCCAGTTGCTGGCCGAAGCCTTCGACAAGGTGGGCAAGGACGGCGTCATCACCATCGAAGAAGCCTCCGGCATGGAGACCGAACTGGTGCTCACTGAAGGCATGCAGTTCGACAAGGGCCTGCTGTCGCAGTACTTCGTCACCGACCAGGAGCGCCAGGAGGCCGTCCTCGAGGATGCGCTGATCCTGATCTCCCAGGGCAAGATCTCCACGGTGCAGGAATTCCTGCCGCTGTTGGAGAAGGTGCTGCAGGCCAACAAGCCGCTGTTCATCATCGCCGAAGACATTGACGGCGAAGCCCTGTCCACCCTGGTGGTCAACAAGATCCGCGGCACGCTCAACGTCGCTGCTGTGAAGGCACCGGGCTTCGGCGACCGCCGCAAGGCCATGCTGCAGGACATCGCGGTGCTCACCGGCGCCCAGGTGGTGTCCGCCGACCTCGGTCTGAAGCTGGACCAGGTTGGCCTCGAGGTGCTCGGTACCGCGCGCCGGATCACTGTCACCAAGGACAACACCACCATTGTGGACGGTGCCGGTTCCGAGGCCGATGTGGCGGACCGCGTGGCCCAGCTGCAGGCAGAGGTGCTGCGCACCGATTCCGATTGGGACCGCGAGAAGCTGCAGGAACGCCTGGCCAAGCTGGCCGGCGGTATCGGCGTGATCAAGGTCGGCGCTGCCACCGAGGTCGAGATGAAGGAGAAGAAGCACCGGATCGAGGACGCAGTGTCCTCCACCCGCGCGGCTTTGGAAGAAGGCATCGTTGCCGGCGGCGGTTCCGCCCTGGTTCACGCTGCCCAGGCTCTGGACACCGACCCGAACGTGCTGGCCCTTGAAGGCGATGCAGCCACCGCCGTCGGACTGGTCCGCCGTGCGCTGGCCCAGCCGCTGCGCTGGATCGCTGAAAACGCCGGTCACGAGGGCATGGTCGTCGTCTCCAAGGTGAGCGAACTGACCGTCAACAACGGCTTCAACGCCGCCACCGGCGAATACGAGGACCTGTTCGCCGCCGGTGTTATCGACCCCGTGAAGGTGACCCGTTCGGCGCTGCGCAATGCGGCCTCGATCGCAGCCCTGGTGCTGACCACCGAAACCCTGGTTGTCGAGAAGCCGGCCGACGAGGACGAGCACAACCACCAGCACTAACAGCTTGTAGGGTCGCCGCGCCACGCGGAGACCCACGGGCACGCAAGCACCGAGGGGATCAGGCCAAGCCTGGTCCCCTCGGTGCTGCCCGGCATGGCCGTTAGCTCCACCACATCCGCAGCGGGCAGAAATACCGGGTGCGCCGGAAACGTTTAGGATGTAACCAACCTCAGGAACCGGTCTTCGGACCGTGTCCGGAGGCCGCCACCGGTATCGCTCGAAAGGCCCTGCAGTGTCCGAAGAATTCAACCCGTTCGCTTTCGAGGGTCTGACCTACGACGACGTTCTCCTGTTGCCCGGCCCCACGGATGTCATTCCGTCCGAGGCCGACACCAGCTCACGCCTGACCCGTCGAATCACCGTGCAGACCCCGCTGCTCTCCGCCGCCATGGACACAGTGACCGAATCCCGGATGGCCATCGCCATGGCCCGCCAGGGCGGTCTGGGGGTGATCCACCGCAATCTCTCCATCACGGACCAGGCCGAGCACGTGGACCGGGTCAAGCGCAGCGAATCCGGCATGATCACCAACCCGGTGACCATTGCACCGGACGCCACGCTCGCCGAGCTGGACGAGCTCTGCTTTAACTACCGGGTTTCCGGACTGCCGGTGGTGGACTCCGAGGGCAAGCTGTTGGGCATCTGCACCAACCGCGACACCCGCTTTGTGCCCCGCGCCGACTACCCGACCACCAAGGTGCACGAGGTGATGACCTCGATGCCGCTGATCACCGGCAAGGTGGGCATCAGCCGCCCCGACGTGATCGAACTTCTGGGCAAGAACCGGATCGAAAAGCTGCCGTTGGTGGACGACGCCGGCATCCTGCAGGGCCTGATCACCGTCAAGGACTTCGACAAGGCCGAGCAGTACCCGCTGGCTACCAAGGACGACGACGGCCGGCTGCGCGTCGGCGCCGCCGTCGGCTTCTTCGGCGACGGCTACGAGCGTGCCATGACCATGATCGAGGCCGGCGTGGACGTGCTGGTGGTGGACACCGCCAACGGCCACAGCCAGGGCGTGCTGGACATGATCGCCCGGCTCAAGAAGGATCCGGCCGCGGCGCACGTGGACGTCATCGGCGGCCAGGCGGCCACCCGCGAGGGTGCGCAGGCACTGGTCGACGCCGGCGCCGACGCCATCAAGGTGGGTGTGGGCCCCGGATCCATCTGCACCACCCGCGTGGTGGCCGGTGTGGGCGTCCCGCAGATCACCGCCATCTACGAGTCGGCCAAGGCAGCCATCCCGGCCGGCATCCCGGTGATTGCCGACGGCGGCCTGCAGCACTCCGGCGACATTGGCAAGGCCCTCGTCGCGGGCGCCGACACCGTGATGCTCGGCTCGTTGCTGGCCGGTGCCGCCGAGTCCCCGGGTGATCTGGTGTTCGTCAACGGCAAGCAGTTCAAGGCCTACCGCGGCATGGGCTCGCTGGGCGCCATGCAGACCCGCGGCAAGAACACGTCCTTCTCCAAGGACCGCTACTTCCAGGCCGATGTACCCGACGACGAGAAGCTGATCCCCGAGGGCATCGAAGGCCAGGTGCCGTACCGCGGCCCGCTGTCGGCCGTCGCGCACCAGCTGGTGGGAGGCTTGCGTCAGACCATGTTCTACACCGGCGCCCGCACCGTTGCCGAGCTCAAGGCCAAGGGCAAGTTCGTCCGGATCACTGCGGCTGGCCTGAAGGAGTCCCACCCGCACGACATCATGATGACCGTGGAGGCACCGAACTACAAGCGGTAGCCCCCAGTCCGCCGACGGCGCCGTTCCCCGCAACAGGGGAGCGGCGCCTCTCGCGTTAACCAGCGGCAGGACTTTCGCCGGCGCTTAGACACCTCCCTCGTTCCTCGGTCGGCGATGCGCGCCTACACGAAAGTCCCGCCGCTCCAGTGACGGCGCGCCGGCCGGTGAGCCGGTGCTCAGCCGCGCGGCGACGGCACCGGGGGCGCGCCGACGGGCTGCGACCAGCCGCGCGTATGGACGGGACAGCGCATCGGTGCGTGGGCGCGGGCGCGCAAGTGGCCACCGACCGCGACACGGGCGAGCCAACGCAACCGACGTCGGAAGATCAGCAGCGCGATGATCACGATAACCGCAGTGTCAGGCCAGCGCGGCGCCGGCCAGTTATCCGGCGCGGACGGATACGCCCCATCGGAGAGCCCGGCGGCTCGCTCGAAGTGGTTGCGGGAGGAGGGGAACAACGCTCCGTCGATGATGTACGCCGCCGGAAATGCGAACGGGCCGGCGAGCACGTTGCACACGGCCCACTGGTCGACGTGCCGCGACTCGTGCTTGGCGAGTTTCGCCTCCTCGGTCCGGGTCTGGGAGATGTTCGGGCCGTAGCGGACATACTGGCCCTCGTCCGCTATGGCATATCCGTTGACGCTCAATGCGCCCGCTGGGTCTACCGGCGGCATCCATGCAATGAATACGTCGCCGAGCATTGTGCCGCCACCGCTGGTCCGCGGCGGGTGCCAGAACATGACCCACAACGACGGACCTGAGCACGATTCCATATCAAGGCTGCGCCCGGTCAGGACCCCGACGCCGCTGATAGGGGCGACCAGAAAATTGCGGGTGATGCTCCACGGGGCTGGTGGTGAAATCCGCAGACGCGGCTCAGGCTTGATTTGCCCGTCGGCAGTGATGTGGCTGTGGCAAGGGATTTGCGGGGCGAGTGCCTCCTGGGCGCGGGCTCCGGCACCCGCGACGAGGAGGGCCGCCACCACAAAGACGGCGATCCCGCGCACTCGCTGGTGGAAGGCGCAGACGGTGCACGACGCGGCTCTGCGCAACCGACGCGAATGAAGGGAGGGCATCGAGTAGATGAGCCCGGCGATGCCAAAGCACAGGGTGGACGCCAAGCCACGCGCGAACGGTCGCGCGTGCTCAACGGACCGCGGGATTCTTCCGCCCATGACTGACCACTTCCCGCTCCGGCTACCCGCGGCCGGCCAGCGGCACCGTCAAGAGCGGGCCTACGGTGCGCTTGCCTGCCGTGCGGCAGATCGAGCGTACCGCCTGCGCCGGCCCGACGCCAGCAGTCGGAGGGGCCCGGCAGTCGGGCGCGGCGGCGTAAGTCTCCATCCGCGTCCGCTCCCCGGTGAAGCGTTCCAACAGTGGGATAACCTAGAGCCGTGACTTACGAGATTGAAATTGGCCGTGGCAAGCGTGGGCGCCGAGCCTACTCCCTCGATGACGTGGCGATCGTCCCGTCGCGCCGGACGCGCGACCCGAAGGACGTCTCCGTCAGTTGGCAGATTGACGCGTACAAGTTCGACGCCCCGGTGATCGCCGCCCCGATGGACTCGGTGATGTCTCCGGCCACCGCCATTGCGCTGGGCAAGCTGGGCGGCCTCGGCGTGCTCAATCTCGAAGGACTGTGGACGCGGTACGAGGATCCGCTGCCGGTGCTGGATGAAATCGAGGCCCTGGGCACGGAGAATTTCAACCCGGCCGCCACCAAGCGGATGCAGGAACTCTACGCGGCACCGGTTCAGCCGGAGCTGATTACCTCCCGCCTGGCCGAGATCCGCGAGGCCGGTGTCACCGTGGCCGGTTCGCTGACCCCGCAGCGCACGCAGGAGCACTACAAGACCGTGCTGGCCGCCGGCGTGGACATCTTCGTGATCCGCGGCACCACGGTCTCAGCAGAGCATGTGTCCAAGACGCAGGAGCCGCTGAACCTGAAGCAGTTCATCTATGAGCTGGACGTGCCGGTGATCGTCGGCGGCGCCGCCGGTTACACCCCGGCCCTGCACCTGATGCGCACCGGCGCGGCCGGCGTGCTGGTGGGCTTCGGCGGGGGAGCGACGACGACCACCCGCCGGGCGCTGGGCATCCACGCACCGATGGCTTCGGCGATTTCCGATGTGGCCGCCGCGCGGCGGGATTACATGGATGAATCCGGCGGCCGCTATGTGCATGTGATTGCCGACGGCGGATTGGGCTTCAGCGGTGACATCGTCAAGGCCATCGCCATGGGAGCCGACGCCGTCATGCTCGGTTCCGCACTGGCCCGCGCCGAAGAAGCGCCCGGCCGCGGCTGGCACTGGGGCCAGGAGGCCCACCACGACGAGCTGCCGCGCGGAGACCGCGTGAATGTGGGCACCGTCGGTCCGCTGGAGCGGGTGCTGCACGGGCCGTCGAACCACACGAACGGCACGTCCAACCTGGTGGGAGCGCTGCGTCGGTCGATGGCCACCACCGGGTACTCCGACCTGAAGGAGTTCCAGCGCTGCGAAGTGGTGCTGGCACCGATCCAACCCGGCGACTGAATCCCGATCATGGAAGGCTGAGGCGATGACCACCGGTGCCCTGAGTCCCGAAAGCCGCGAGCAGTCCCTGGCCGCCTTGCGCGCCACCGCCGAGCGCGGGGCCGAACTGGACGTACTGATCGTCGGTGGCGGCGTGGTCGGTGCCGGGGCGGCACTGGACGCGGCAACCCGCGGGCTGGACGTGGGCATCGTGGAGGCGCGGGACTGGGCATCGGGAACGTCGTCGCGGTCTTCCAAACTGATCCATGGTGGACTGCGCTATCTGGAGATGCTCGACTTTGCCCTGGTGCGTGAGGCGCTGCAGGAGCGCGGGCTGCTGCTGGAGCGCATTGCGCCGCACCTGGTGCGGCCGGTGCCGTTCCTGTATCCGCTGACCAAACGGTTCGTGGAGCGGCCCTACGTGGGCGCGGGCGTGGCCCTGTATGACGTGTTGGCGGCGGCCACGGGGCGCGGCCGCGGCGTGCCCTTCCACAAACATTTGTCCCGGCGCGGGACCCTCCGGGCGGCACCCAGCCTGAAGAAGGACGCCATGGTGGGGTCCATCCGCTACTACGACGCGCAGGTGGACGACGCCCGGCTGGTCGTGAACCTGGTCCGCACGGCCGCCGCGTTCGGTGCGCAAGCGGTCAACCGGCTGGCGGTCATCGACTTCCTGCGCGAGGGCGAACGCGTGGTCGGCGCCCGCGTTCGCAACCAAGAGGACGGTAGCGAGTTCAACATCCGGGCCAAGCAGGTGCTCAATGCCACCGGTGTGTGGACGGACGAAACCCAAGCGATGGTCACCGAACGCGGCCAGCTGAGCGTCCGGGCGTCCAAGGGCATCCACCTGGTGGTGCCGCGGGACCGCTTCCAGTCCACGGTGGGCCTGATCCTGCGCACCGAGAAATCGGTGCTGTTCGTCATTCCGTGGGGCCGGCACTGGATCATCGGCACCACCGATACGGACTGGAACCTGGACAAGGCCCATCCGGCGGCCTCGTCCAAGGACATCGACTACCTGCTCGAGCACGTCAACCAAGTGCTGCAGCGCCCGCTCACCCGGGAGGATGTCGAAGGCGTCTACGCCGGACTCCGGCCGCTGCTGGCGGGCGAAAACGACTCCACGGCGAAGCTCTCGCGCGAACACGTGGTGGCGCACCCGGTCCCCGGGCTGGTGGTGGTGGCCGGCGGCAAGTACACCACTTACCGCGTGATGGCCAAGGACGCCGTGGACGAAGCCGCGCGGGCGCTGGACGAGCGCGTGCCGCCGAGCTGCACCGATACCATCCCGCTGCTCGGCGCCTCCGGTTTCAAGGCCGCGTGGAACAAGCGCAGCCGCACAGCCGACCGGACGGGCATCCACGTGGCCCGGGTGGAGCACCTGCTCAACCGCTTCGGTTCCATGGCCGGCGACGTGCTGGACATCATCACCGAACGGCCCGAGTTGGCCGAACCGCTGCCCGGCGCCGACGACTACCTGGCGGCCGAAGTGGTCTATGCGACCACGCACGAGGGAGCCCGGCACATCCACGACGTCCTCACACGCAGGACCAGGATCTCCATCGAGGCCTGGGACCGCGGTGTCTCGGCCGCGCCGGTGGTGGCGAACCTGATGGCGCCGATCCTGGGCTGGAGCGAGGAACAAGTGGAACGCGAGGTGAAGCATTATCTGGCCCGGGTGGAAGCAGAACGGCTCAGCCAGGAGCAGCCCGACGACGTCTCCGCCGACAGTGCCCGGATGGGCGTCGACGACATCGTGCCGCTGGCCTGAGGGCGCGGGTGCCGCCCACCGCCGACCCCGGCGTGGATTCGTTTTCTACAGGCTTGCGAAGTACCTTTAAAGGGTGCTCAAGACTGCCCTGAAACCCCGCTGGATAGCGGCTCTGGTGCTTGCGCTGGCGCTGTCCACGGTGTTTGTGCTGCTGAGCCAGTGGCAGTTTTCCGCCTCCCAGAGTAAACCGCCGCCGCCCCCGGGCGAGACCGAAACCGTCAAGCCGCTGACCGACGTCTTCACGCCGGGCATCCCGATGACCGCCGCCACTGCGGACCAGATGGTCAGCGTGGACGGCAGTTTTATCCCCGGCGCCCAGGTGCTGGTCCAGGGCCGTCTGCAGGACGGCGCCAGCGGGCTCTGGGTGGTGGACGCCTTCGCGGTAGACGGCGTCAAGCAGTTCCGTGAAGACGTGGTCATCCCCGTGGTCCGCGGCTGGATCAAGGACCCGACGGACGCCGTTCCCGCCCCGGAAGGCGAGGCCAGCGTCGTCGGGCGCCTGCTGCCCACCGAGGCGCCGCTGCCCGGGGCCCGGCCCGCCGGGCAGGTCGCATCGCTCTCGGTTGCCGAGCTGATCAACCGCTGGGACGTGCCGAGCTACGCCGGCTTCGTGGTCGGTACCGGCTTCACCGTTGCCGGCAAGGACCTGGGCACGGCGACCGACGGCACGGCCATGCAGCCGGTAGTCGTTGGACCGCAGCCGCAGGAAGCGCCGGTCAACTGGATGAACGTCTTCTACGCGGTGGAATGGGTGGTGTTCGCCGGCTTCGCCATCTTCCTCTGGTGGCGGCTGGTGGCCGACGACTACCGCCGCGACCTGGAGGACGCCGAAGACGCGGCCGCGGAAGCCCGCTCCGCTGCACAAGCCGAAGGATCCGGCGCGGCGGGCCCGGCAGAACCTCATGCCGCCGACCAAGACGGCGCCGACCAGACCACACCCAGCAACACACCCCACGCAACGAGGTAGTCCACGTGACAGAAAACGCTCCAGACCGTTCCGCCGCGACCCAGCGCCCCGCCAAGCGCCGCTTCGCCGGGACGCACACCCAGATCCGCTCCGCCCTGACGTTCTACAAGATCACCTCCTACATCACCGGCATCATGCTGTTGCTGCTCTGCGCGGAGATGGTGCTGCGCTACGGCCTCAATTTGTTCCTGTTCGCCAACGCCACCAATACGCTGACCGGGGAGACCTTCGCGCTCGGCCTGGCGCAGGCCGAACCCTCGGTGGTAGAAGGCGTGAATCTCTCCATCGCGGTGCTGGTGGCGCACGGCTGGCTGTATGTGCTCTACCTGATTGCCGACTTCCGGCTCTGGTCGCTGATGCGCTGGCCGTTCACCAAGTTCGTGCTGATCGCCCTGGGCGGCGTGATCCCGTTCCTGTCCATCATCTTGGAGCGCAAGATCCACCGCGAGGTGGAACACGAACTGGCCGCCCACCCCGAAGCCGCCAAGCGCTACTGACCGAGGAGGCCACCGGCCTCAGGCGAGGAGCACGACGGCGGTGCGCACCGCCGTCGTGCCTTAACTCACGCTGGGAAGCCCGACCTCAAAGTGCGTGGCCCCCGGCACGGCGACTATCCTGTAGGGGTGACTACTCCTCCCCCCGCCACTACGGACCACCGGCCTGTCCTCGTTGTTGACTACGGGGCTCAGTACGCGCAACTGATTGCCCGCCGCGTACGCGAAGCCAACGTGTACTCCGAAATTGTTCCGCACACCTTCACTACCGAACAGCTGATGGCCAAGAACCCGGTGGCCATCATCCTCTCCGGCGGCCCGTCCAGCGTGTACGCCGAGGGAGCTCCCCGGGTCGGCGCCGACCTGTTCGAGGCCGGCGTCCCGGTATTCGGCATCTGCTACGGCTTCCAGGCCATGGCGAACGCTCTGGGCGGCACCGTGGCGGAGACCGGCCTGCGCGAGTATGGCGCCACGGACGCCACCACGGTGGGCGAGGGACGCTCGATTCTGGCCGGAACCCCGGCCTCGCAGAATACCTGGATGAGCCACGGCGACTCGGTGCAGCAGGCGCCCGAAGGCTTCGACGTGCTGGCCAGCACGGCCGGCGCCCCGGTGGCGGCCTTCGCGAACGAGGAAAAGAAGCTGTACGGCGTGCAGTGGCATCCGGAAGTCAAGCACTCCGCGCACGGCCAGAAGGTGCTGGAAAACTTCCTGTTCCAGGGCGCCGGGCTGAAGCCCAACTGGACCACCGGCAACATTGTCGAAGAGCAGGTGGAGCGGATCCGCGCGCAGATTGGTGATTCCCGCGTGATCTGCGGCCTCTCCGGCGGCGTGGACTCCGCCGTCGCCGCAGCCCTGGTGCAGCGCGCCGTCGGCGACCAGCTGACCTGTGTGTTCGTGGACCACGGGCTCCTGCGCGAGGGCGAAGCCGAGCAGGTGGAGCGCGACTTCGTCGCCGCCACCGGCGTGAAACTGTATGTTGCCAACGAGCAGCAGCGCTTCCTCTCCGCGCTGGCCGGGGTCACCGATCCGGAGACCAAGCGCAAGATCATTGGCCGCGAGTTCATCCGCGCCTTCGAGGCAGCCGAAAAGGCCGTGCTGGCCGAGGCGGCCGCGGAGGGCGAGTCGGTGAAGTACCTGGTGCAGGGAACCCTCTACCCGGACGTGGTCGAGTCCGGCGGCGGCGAGGGTGCCGCGAACATCAAGAGCCACCACAACGTGGGCGGTTTGCCCGAGGACCTGCAGTTCGAGTTGGTCGAGCCGCTGCGCACGCTGTTCAAGGACGAAGTCCGCGCCGTCGGCGCGCAGCTGGGCCTGCCGGCCGAGATCGTCGGCCGCCAGCCGTTCCCCGGCCCGGGCCTGGGCATCCGCATCATCGGCGAAGTCACGCAGGAGCGCCTGGACCTGCTGCGCAAGGCCGACGCGATTGCCCGGGCGGAGCTGACCGCCGCCGGCCTGGACCAGGAAGTCTGGCAGATGCCGGTGGTCCTGCTGGCCGACGTGCGCAGCGTGGGCGTGCAGGGCGACGGCCGCACCTACGGACACCCGATCGTGCTCCGTCCGGTCTCCTCCGAGGACGCAATGACCGCTGACTGGTCGCGCCTGCCCTACGACCTGCTGGCCAGGATCTCCAACCGCATCACCAACGAAGTGGACGGGGTCAACCGCGTGGTGCTCGACGTGACGAGCAAGCCGCCGGGCACCATCGAGTGGGAGTAGCCACAACGGGCAGCCG